>CANQHT010000029.1 GCA_947623705.1 uncultured Bacilli bacterium | reverse complement strand
CATTAAAAATACCTGTTTTTATTAGATTCTACCTAGGTTTTGTTAAAATTTACTTCACACCAGAAATTCTAGAACCCTAATATAAAGTTATCATTTTTTTTATTTTGGTAAAAAAATTTTAGAAATTTAAGTCAAAAAAAAGGAAATCAGATAAATTGCGCGAATAATATAAGTGAAAGGAGGAAAATTATGACTAACGATATTCAGTTCTTTAGCCTTAAGTATGATCGGATTTTTAAATCAATTATTTGTAATCCAGATGATACTAGAGTTATTAATGCCATTCTTTCAGATATATTAGAGCAAGATGTCGAAGTAGTAAAATATATAACTACAGAAATGCCCGTTAATAATAAAGATACCAAAGTTAATACTCTAGATATTATTTTAAGGACCAAAGATGATTTGATTATCAATGTTGAAATCAATATAAATTTTGGAAGTTTGATAAGGGATCGTAATCTAGGTTATTATGCTTCTTTATTTTCCCAATATATTCAAAGAGGAAAAAAGAATGTTCAAGAAATTATTCATATTGATTTAAATTTTGATGATAATTTTAAAAATCCGATAAAGCAAGAATTTAAAGTAAGAAATGATAATAATCGTTTATATTCTAAGAAATTTCATATTATAACAGTGAATGTTGCTGAGTATAAGAAAATTTGGTATGATAAAATTATCAAAGGTGAAAAAAAGCATATTTATTTAGTAATGCTAGCGGCGGATAAAAAAGAATTAGCGGTTTTAAGTAAATATGATGATTTAGTAAAGGAAGTGAAAGATAAAGTGTATATACTAAATGCAGATGACACAATAGTAAGAACCATATCAAGAGAAGATGAAATTAAAATAAGAGCCTTAGATAGTGGAAAAGAAGAAGGCATTAAAGAAGGCATTAAAAAAGGCATCAAAAAAGGCATTAGCGAAGGAATAAAAGAAGGTCATAAACAAGAACAAATGACTATTGCTAAAAAAATGTTAAAAGAAGACATGGATGTAAAAACCATTGCTAAGATTACCGAGTTAAGTGTTGAACAAGTTGAAGATTTAAAAGTTAAGAATTAATTTAGTAAGTTAGTAAAGGAAGTGAAAGATAAAGTGTATATTCTAAATGCAGATGACACAATAATAAGAACCATATCAAGAGAAGATGAAATCAAAATAAGAGCCTTAGATATTGGAAAAGAAGAAGAACAAATAGCAATTGCTAAAGAAATGTTAAAAGAAGATATGGATATAAAAACCATCGCTAAGATTACCAAATTAAGTGTTGATCAAATTGAAGATTTAAAAGTTAAAAATTAAATTAGTAATTTAGTAAAGGAAGTGAAAGAAAAAGTGTATATTCTAAATGCAGATGACACAATAGTAAGAACCATATCAAGAGAAGATGAAATTAAAATAAGAGCTTTAGATAGTGGAAAAGAAGAAGGAATTAAAGAAGGTCATAAGCAAGAACAAATGACTATTGCCAAAGAAATGCTAAAAGAAAATATGGATGTAAAAACCATTGCTAAAATTACCAAATTAAGTATTAAACAAATTGAAGATTTAAAAGTTAATATGTAATGGGAAGTTTGACATCAAATTCTAATCGTGCGATAATATTCCTAGTGTTAGGAAGATTATATGAAAAACAACAAAATTAATTATTTAATAATTATAATTTATGGTTTATTATTAACATTTTTATTTCTAGGAGAAAATAATTTGTTTGGTTCCAATACTGATTGGATAAGTCAACATATTATTATTCCGGATTATTTAAGAAATATTTTTTATGAAACCAAAAATATATTACCTAATTTAGCTATTAATATGGGAGCAGGTCAAAATATTTTTAACTTTAGTTATTATGGTTTATTAAGTCCTGTAATTTTAGTATCTTATTTCTTACCATTTTTAAAAACGACAACTTATATTATTATTGCTAGTATTATTCTATATGTTTTAAGTGGTGTCTTAATTTATAAATTTTTAAATACTAAATGTGGTAATAAAACGGCTTTATTTTTAAGCCTTGTCTTTTTAACTTTAGCCCCAATGTTTCATTTTCATCATCATATTATGTTTGTATGGAATATTCCATTTATAATTTTAAGCTTAATTGGGGTCGATAAATACATTGAAAAAAATAAATCTTTCTTATTAATGCTTAGTACATTTTTAATGATAATGGTTAATTATTACTATAGTATACCCGGTTTAATGGTTATTGTTATCTATGGTATTTATCGTTTATTAAATCAAGATAAATTTAATTTAAAAGAATTCTTTATTAACTTATTAAAAGCAAGTTTAAGAATAATTATTCCTATTTTAATGGCGGGTATTTTATTAGTACCAACAGCTAATATTATTTTAGAAACGGGAAGAACTTTAAAAAGTAATTTCTCTTATTTAGATTTATTTATTCCCAATTTTGAAGAAGTTGTTTATAAAACATTTAGTATGGGCTTAAGTGGTTTATTATTACTATGTCCTTTTGGTTTACTTTTAGAAAAGAAAAAAAATAAAGGCGATATTTTCTTAAGTCTTGTTCTTATTATCTTAACATTTATTCCTTTATTTATGTATATTTTAAATGGTTTATTATATATTCGCGGTAAAGTATTAATCCCATTCTGTATTTTATATATCTTTAGTGTATCTAGATTAATAACTAATATCAAAGAAAATAATCTCGATTTAAAAAAATTATGTGTTATAAGTTTATTTTTAATGGTTATTATTTTAGTTACTGGCGAAGAATTAAAAATGTTATTCCTATGTGGCGATATCTTAATAAGTTTATTATCTATCTATTTATTTAAAAAATATCATAAAGAATTATTTATTTATGTACCATTACTCCTTATCTTAATTAGTCGAGCTTATTATAATAATTTAGGGGAAACTTATGTAAGTGTGGAAAAGTATCAAGATATTAACAATAAAAGTGTATTAAATTTAATAGATAGTATACCAGATGGGGAATATTATAGAACTTATAGTTTTAATTATCCTTTAGAAACATCGAATAAATATTATAATCCGAATTATTATGGCGTATCTATTTATTCCTCTAATTATAATAAATATTATTGGGAATTTTATAATAATTTAATTGGTAATAATATTAATAGTAGGAATGCCTTTACTTTAACAGGTACTAATAATGAATTATTTTATAATTTTATGGGAGTTAAATATATTGTTTCTAATAAATCTCCCGGTTTAAAATATACAGAAATAAAGAAAGATGGCAAGTTTGCTTTATATTATAATAAAGATGCTTACCCAATGGTATACGCTACTAGTGAATATGGTAATAATGATGATTATAGTAAATTAGATTATCCATATAATATTGATTATTTATTAAATAATCCGGTTACAAGTAGTAAAAGTACTAAAGATTATGAATCACATGTTAAAAGAATAGATATTGGAGAAGAAGATTCTTATGAATTTAAAGTAAATGATTATACTAAATATATTTATGAACTTCCTGAAATTATTGATAATAAATATCTATTAATTCGTTTTAAAAATACTTACAATCAAACTTGTGAAGAGGGCGATGTTTATATAACCATTAATGGTAGTCGTAATAAACTTACTTGTAGTGATTGGATGTATCATAATCAAAATTATAACTTTGAATATGTAGTCTCTGCAAATAATTTAGAAAGTTTAGATATTCGAATTAAAAAAGGTACATATAAAATCAGTAATGTTGAAGTTTATGAAATGGATTATTTAGATAATACATATGAAACTTTAGACAATTTAAAAATTAATAAAAAGAATAGTACCATTACAGGTGAAACTAATTTAGATGAAAATGGTTATGTTATTACAAGCATTCCTTATGATAAAGGATTTAGGGTTTATGTTGATGATAAAGAGCAAGATACGGAAATAGTTAATTTAGCCTTTTTAGGTTTTAAAGTTCCAAAAGGAAGTCACGAAATTAAAATAGTTTATCATTCCCCAGGTTTAATTTTAGGCTTACTCACTTCATTTTTAGGTATATGCAGTATGATAGCAATTTTAATCTATGAAAAGTTTAAAAAACAAATTGATAAATTAATAATGAAAAATAAAGAGATATTAATGTATTTAATTTTTGGGGTATTAACAACGATTGTAAATTTTGGGGTTTATTTTGCTTTAACCCTAACTATATTAGATGCCCAAGATAAAATAGAATTACAAATTGCCAATGTCATTTCTTGGATAGTGGCAGTTACCTTTGCTTACTTCACGAATCGGAAATATGTTTTTGCGAGTAAAAATAAAAATGTTATGCAAGAAGCTTTAAAATTCTGCGAATCAAGAGTGGTTACTTTAATTTTAGATATGGCCTTTATGTTTATCTTTGTTTCTTTACTACATTTTAATGATGGTTTAATTAAAGTCATTGATCAATTTTTAGTAATTGCAACCAATTATATATTGAGTAAATTAGTTGTATTTAAGAAAGAAGGCAGTAAAAAATGAAAAAGATTTCGATTGTCGTTCCTTGTTATAATGAAGAAGAATCATTACCGATATTTTATGAAGAAATGCAAAAAATCGTGCAAGAAATGCATAAAGAAGCTAAGTTTGAATTTGTTTTTGTGAATGATGGCTCTAAAGATAAAACTTTAGAAATATTAAGAGATTTAGCCAAAAAGGACAAGAGTGTGAGATATTTATCTTTTTCAAGAAACTTTGGTAAAGAAGCAGGAATTTATGCGGGATTAAAAGCTACTACAGGTGATTATATAGCAACAATGGATGCTGATTTACAAGATCCCCCTTCTTTATTAATTGAAATGTTTCATACGCTAGAGAATGAAGATTATGATTGTTGTGCAGCGAAATCGACATCAAGAAATGGTTATTCATTTTTAAGAAAGACTTTTACAAAATGGTTTTATAAAATCATCAATAAACTTTCCAAAGTAGAAATGGTTGATGGCGCGAGAGACTTTCGCTTGTTTACAAGACAAATGCTTGATGCTATATTAGAAATGGAAGAATATAATCGGTATTCCAAAGGTATTTTTAGTTTTGTGGGTTTTAAAACGAAATGGCTAGAATATGAGAATACTGAAAGAGTTGCGGGTACAACTAAATGGAATTTCTGGAAATTATTTATTTATGCAATTGATGGAATTACCGCATTTTCCACAACTCCTTTAACGGTCAGTGTTTTTGTGGGTATTCTATTTTGCTTAATTGCGTTTATTATGGTTATTGTAGTTATTGTTAAAACTTTAGTCTTTGGTGATCCAGTAAGTGGTTGGCCATCTCTTGCTTGTATTATTTTATTTGTAAGTGGTATTCAATTATTTTGTATGGGAATTATGGGATTATACTTATCTAAGACTTATTTAGAAACTAAAAAAAGACCAATTTATATAGTTAAAGAAACCGAAAAAGATTTGAAATAAATTAACTTAATTATGTTAATTTTTTTCCTTGATAAGTATTTCTTTTAACCATTTCTTTATCAATATCATTTAAAACACAGAATTTTTTTAATAACCATTCGGGCGCAATTAAAGTTTCTTTTATCGGGTCACCAGTTATTCTTTCAATGACTATTCTTTCATCTAATATTTCCAATTCTTTAATAACAATATCAATGTATTCCTCTTTAGTTAGAATTGGGAATTTTTCTTTGGCATAAATTTCCGCTAGTTCAGTATTTTTTGAAATATATAACATATGAATTTTTACGCCATCAACTTGTAAATCATTTAAAAGTTTAACGGTATTTAACATATCTTCTTCGGTTTCATAAGGAAGGCCATTGATAATATGTGCTACAACAAAAATATGTCTTTTCTTAAGTTCTTTAACGGCTTTAATAAAGCATTCAACATTATGACCTCTTTTAATAAATTCTAAAGTCTTATCATTACTACTTTGGAGTCCTAATTCAATAGTTAAAAAAGTTTTCTTATTTAACTCTTCTAAATAATCTAATACTTCTTTACTTAAAACATCTGGTCTAGTCGCAATTGCTAGGCCCACAACTTTCGGATAATTTAATAAACTTTCATATAATTCTTTTAATGTATCTAAAGGAGCATAAGTATTGGTTCCGGCTTGAAAATAAGGAATATAAAAACTATTGGGCCATTTCTTTTCTAATACTTGAATATTATTTATAAATTGTTCTTTAATATCCTCATTACTATTTATAATATTTGCTTTACTATAATCTTCACAATATATACAACCATTCCCCTTTTCTTTATTCGGACAACTCATGTGGGCATCAATGGGAACTTTAAAAACTTTATTGTTAAACTTCGTCCGATAAAAATAATTTAAAGTATGATATCTTTTATTATCTAAAGTATATTTAAACATAAATGCACTTCCAAATCTAAAAATACTATACAAAAGAAACAAATATTATGCAAGTTTTTTTTAATGTAAGTAACAGTTGAAAGATTTGACAATGTTTAATATTTATAATATACTAATACCATATTTTTTGGGGGTATAGTAATGAAAGAATACGATTTAATTTATGCAAGAAATCAATTTGAAAAATTAGAAATGGCATTAGAAAAGTTTAATCCGGTAGCTTTTGATAAGTTAAAATTTGAAATTTATCCTGCTTTAAAAAATGGTAATTTTGTTGGCAAAAGAACTTATAAATATACTAATGTGGAATGGTATGAATTAAAATTACCAAGTGATAAAATGTTTCCACAAATTCAAGACGAAATTAAATTAGTTTATTCAGTTCATAAAAATTATGATACGATTTTGCTTCAAGATATTACACCAGCTGATTATTTATTGTCTCTTTCAATTGCTGAAGAAAAAGACACACCAAAAGAAGAACAAAATAATAAAGAAGATGATAAGGTTGAAATAAATGATAAAAGCGATGAATTAATATATCAAAAACTAAAAGAATTGTGGGCAAAAGGAAAAATTAGAGAATTTTATACAATGTCTCTACAAAATGATCGGACATTAAAAATATCTACAGAAATTATTTCTGGAAATAAAAAAGAAAATTCAAATCCTAATGACACTGAATCACATACTGAAAGTAATCAACCAGAAATAATTGCTGAAGAAAAGGATACACCAAAAGAAGAAGAGTCAGTTTTAGAAGATAACGATTTTGAGAAATTAGATGAAGAACAGGAAATTTCAAAACCTACTGATACTGAATCACTTATTGAAAGTAATCAACCAAAAATAATTGTTGAAGAAAAAGATACATCAAAAGAAGAAGAGTCATTTTTAGAAGATGATGATTTTGAGAAATTAGATGAAGAATTAGACATTCCAAATCTTAATGATACTGAATCATTTATTGAAAGTAATCAACCAGAAATAATTGTTGAAGAAAATGATGATGCTTACATTACAACAATTGTTAAACTTGCTTTAAGGGCTGATATAAAAGAAGATGCTAGCGAATATAAAAAACATAGGGATGCATTATTTAACTTACCAAATTCTTGTGATAAATTTTGGGGAATTTACGAACTTGTTAAGGAAACGTGGTATTTAAGATATTTATTAAAAGTAGAAGATTTAGAAAAAATGATATTTGAAATGCAAAATCCACATTATATTGCAATTTTTTGGCATAGTTTCAGTTATGAAATATCTATAAGAAAATTTTCTAAACGTTCAAATGCCCCAGATTCTAAAGATAAAATTGATGAGTACTATGAAGATACTAAAATTGTTGAAAAATATCTTAACAAATATATTGAACCGATAATTCAAACTCAAAACCCTGAGTATATTGCTGAATTTGCTATACGTAATAACCCTTCTTATGAAAGCTTCAAAAAATTAGAAGATGCACTAGTTAACTTGCCAAATTCTGAAAAAAAAGCAAAATGTATTTGTTGGCTTATGAAAGAGTCAGTTAGCCAAAAAGATATGAAAAAACTTGAAAAAGCATTAATTAAAACTGGAAATATTTATTATATTATGGAAATGGCCCGAAGTGGAGCATATGAAAATATTGCTGAATTAAATGATGCCATAATTCAATTAAATCCAACACCTTACGAAATTTATGACCTTATTTGTTTAAATTGTTATAGGCATTCTTCTTATTACCCTACTGAGCAAATTACTGAGAAAAATAAAAAAGAATCTCAATTCAAAAAATTCAATATTGACAAAGTAGAATTAGAAAAATTAGAAAATGCATTAATACAATCACAACCTAGTGTTTATAAGACTTATCGTATTTTTGATGTCGCTTATTATATGCAAGGAGCTAATATTGAAAAATTAGGGGATGCTATAATTCAAACGGGAGATGCAGGAGTTATGTATGCATTCGCTACAATTTTTAAAGAAGCAAATATTGAAAAATTTAAAGAAAAATTTATGGAAATGGAAGATTCAGGTTGGCTTTATTTATTCCAAAGTCATTTTAAAAATTATTTTAAAGATACAACAATTTCAGAAACTATTGAAGCCAAAGAAAGTGCTTTAAAAGTATTATGGAATTTAATGACAAACAGATCATTTAGTGATGCAACAGAAGAATGGTCACAAATTAATTATTTTATGAAAGCCAACCATGAAACATTTGCCAAATTATTTGATGAAGAAGATGATGAAAAATTAAATTTAATAGGAGAAGAATTTATATTAAAATTATTTGATGCAGGGTATGTATCTAGAGTTGAACGTTTAGTATTTCTAGGAATTCTTGATGCTTTTAGGGCTTCTGAAATTGTTTTAAAATCTAATAATGCAGAATCTATTAAAGATTTTTCGATTACTATGTCATTGAATAAAATTAATATATTTAGAGAAGAAGAATATATTCAAAAGGTAGAAAATCGTCTTAAAAAAGTCGGTGATGATTTTATCCTTCATAGTTTTAGAGAATATTGGGGAAGAAATCCAAAAGTTATTATTAGTAAAGAAGAGGAAGAGAGAAGAGATGCCGAGATAGAATGGTTAGAAAATTTAATAAACTCACCCTTTGGTATGATTACTATACTCAATAATTGGAAGGATTATGATCATTATTTTACATATCATCCTAAAACAGAGAGGCATAAAAAGTAGGAAACAAATAATTTTATACTAAATTGCTAAATGAATATTGGAATAATAAAAAGATTAATATACAAAGTTATTTATTTTATTTATAATTATATGAATAATGTTAGGAATGTATAAGAAAATTATTTTTAAGCATTCCTTTTTTATATTGAAATGAAATAAATATTATGCAAGTCTAAAAAATTGTGTTAAAATAAAACTTAGGGTGAATGCTTATGCTAGTTTATGGAAGAAATGTTTTAAAAGAATTAGATAAAAAGAAAATCAGAAAAATATTCATCAGTAGTAATGAAATTATTCCTTATTTAAAACAAGAACATTTAAAATATGAATTAGTACCTAAAAGTAGATTAGATAAAATGGTGAGTGGCAATCATCAAGGAGTCGTTATTGAAATATATGATTATGAATATTATACCCTTAATGATTTAGAAGGCGATATGGTAGTTATTTTAGACCATTTAGAAGATCCCCATAATTTCGGGGCCATAATTAGAACTTGTGAATGTGCCGGGATTAAATCAATTATTATTCCCAGTAACCGGAGTGTCCAAGTAAATGATACGGTGGTTAAAGTAAGTGTGGGTGCTATCGAACATGTCAAAATTATTATGGTAAGTAATATTACGAATGCGATTAATAAATTAAAAGATTTAGGATATTTTATATATGCGGCGGATATGAATGGGGTTGATTATCGGAGCGTGGATTACAATACTAAAAAGGCGCTAGTAATCGGTAATGAAGGTGAAGGTATTAGCAAAATTGTTAAAGATAATAGTGACATCTTAGTAAAAATTCCAATGAAAGGAAAAATTAATAGTTTAAATGCTAGTGCTTCAGCAGCAATATTAATTTATGGTATGTTAAGAAATGACTAAAGAAGAATTAGAAAAAACTAATGATTATGAATTATTAATGTTATACAGAGAAGATGATGAGCAAGCGAAAAACTTACTTTACTATAAATATAAATTTATCATTGATATCTTAATTCATAAATATCGTCCCGGACTAGTTAGTTTAAATATAGATTATCAAGAAATATATAGCGAATGTTCCGTTGGTTTTAGTGATGCCTTAAAAAATTATCACGATAATAAAGAAGCAAGTTTGCCAACCTTTATAACTTTATGTGTGGAAAGAAAATTAAAAGGTATTTTAAGAAAATATAACCGGGATAAATATAAAGAAATAAATGATACATATTCCCTAGATTTTGCATATAGAGAAAGTGATAATAATTTAATTGATACGATAAGTGATGAATGTGAACATGATCCCTTTAAAAATAGTATTGATGCCGAAAATTATACGGATTTATTAAATGCAATTAAAGAAAATTTAACCAAAAGAGAGTATGATGTTTTTATTTTAATGGAAAATGATTTGAATTATCTAGAGATTGCTAAGATTTTAAATAAAACACCCAAACAAATTGATAATGCAATGCAACGGATTAAAACCAAGATTAGAAATATTTTAGAGGAAATAAAAGTAAATAGTTAATTAGGTGGTACGATGGAATTACAAGTAGTTAAAGGGATAGGACAAGATTATGCTAAAAAGTTAAATGCTTTAAATATCTATAATGTTAATGATTTATTAGAGTATTATCCTTATCGGTATAATTTTATTAATATTACTCCAATTGCGAATATTAATGAAACAGATAGTTGGATGATTAAGGCCCAAGTTATTGATAGTCCAAGAGTCCAATATATCAAAAGAAATTTTAATCGGTTAAATTTTAAGGCATTAAGTGATAATGTGATTTTAAATGTAACAATATTTAATCGAGCTTTTTTAAAACAAAACTTAACTTTGAATAAAGAAATTGTTTTAGTGGGTAAATATAATAAATTAAAAAATAGTTTTGTGGCAAGTGATATTAAGTTTAATATTGAAGATAAAAAAATTGAACCAGTATATCATTTAGGTAACGGAATAAAGAATAGTTATTTAAGTAAAGTAATTAGTGAAGCGATTAAAAGTGCCGAAGTGTTTGATAAGATACCCGAATATTTAGTAGACAAGTATCATTTTTTAAACAAGAATACCGCGATTAAATTAATTCATAATCCTTTAGAGATAAATGATATTAAGGGGGCTTCATTAAGACTAAAATATGAAGAATTATTTGATTTTATGTTTAAAATAAATTATTTGAAAAAATTAAATAACAAAGCAAAAGGAATTAAACGAGATGAATTTAAAGATGCTAAAGATAATTTTATGGCAGTTCTACCCTTTACTTTAACTAAAGATCAATTAACGGGTGTTGATGATATCTATAAAGATTTAACAAGTGAGTATCGGATGAATCGGCTTCTTCTAGGAGATGTAGGAAGTGGTAAAACAATTGTGGCAACTTTTGCGATTTATTTAAACTATTTAAGTGGTTATCAAAGTGCTTTAATGGCGCCGACCGAAATTTTAGCGGAGCAACATTATAAAAGTTTAAAAAATATTTTAGATAAATTTAATATTAAAGTTGGTTTATTAACAGGTAGTTTAAAAATTAAAGAAAAAAAAGATATTTATGAAAAACTAGAAAGCGGCGAAATTGATTTAATTATTGGTACGCATGCTTTAATAAGTGAAGGAGTTAAGTTCCAAAAATTAGGTTTAGTTGTTACGGATGAACAACATCGTTTTGGGGTTGGTCAAAGAAATACTTTAAGAGATAAAGGAATAACTCCCGATGTTTTATATTTATCCGCTACGCCGATTCCGAGAACCTATGCCTTAACTATCTATGGCGATTTAGATATTACTTTGATTAAAACTAAACCCCAAGGAAGATTAGAAATTAAAACGATTATTAAAAAGGATGAAGAAATAAAAGATGTGCTATATAAAATGCTTGAAGAACTTAAAAATGGCCATCAAATTTATGTTGTTTCTCCTTTAATTGAAAATAATGATGAATTAGATTTAAAAAGTGTTTTAGAGCTAGAAAAAAAATTACAAATGGCTTTTAATAATCAAGTTGAAATGGCGATACTTCATAGTAAATTAAAACAAAATGAAAAAGATAAAATAATGCAAAAATTTAAAGATGGCGAAATCAAAATTTTAATTTCCACTACAGTTATTGAAGTCGGTATTGATGTTGCTAATGCGACGATGATGGTCATATTTAATGCCGAAAGATTTGGTCTTGCAACACTTCACCAATTAAGAGGTCGGGTTGGTCGGAGTGATTTACAAAGTTATTGCTATTTAGTAAGTAATAAAGATACCGAAAGATTAAAAGTCTTAGAAGAAAGTAATGATGGCTTCTATATAAGTGAAAGAGACTTTGAAATGCGGGGTCAAGGCGATTTATTTGGAAGTAGACAAAGTGGCGAAATGAGTTTCAAAATTGCGGATTTAAAAAATGATTATCAAATATTATTACAAGCCAAAGTTGATAGTTATAATTTTATTGAAAGTGAAGAATATAAAGCTAATGAATACTATAAAAATCTTGTCGAAAAAATAAATTTTATTAATTAATTAGACACTTTTTTGTTAAATTTAACTTTTATTAATTGACAAAGAAAAATTATTATAATATGATTATTATAGCATGATAGATGTCATGCTAATGATAACTCTTACGAATTCAAAGGTGAGAGTGAATCAACCAAAACCCCCTGAAGAGTCAGCGAAAGCTGGCTCATTTTTGTTTTTTACTTGAA
>CANQHT010000028.1 GCA_947623705.1 uncultured Bacilli bacterium | reverse complement strand
TTTATATGGCCGTAGTTTCTATGAGTTATTTATTAGAAGCTGGAGTTCATTTTGGACATCAAACAAAAAGATGGAACCCAAAAATGAAAGAGTATATCTTTACAGCAAGAGAAGATATATATATTATTGACTTGCAAAAAACCCAAGAATTGTTAGAGGTCGCTTATAACGAAATCAAAACAATTGCGGAAAATGGTGGAAAGTTCTTATTTGTAGGAACAAAAAAACAAGCGCAAGATGTTTGTGTTGAAGAAGCCACTAGAAGTAAATCTTTCTATGTAACTGAAAGATGGTTAGGTGGAACTCTTACTAACTTTAGAACAATAAGAAGAAGAGTTAAAAGATTAGAAGAAATTGAAGAGATGGAAACATCTGGTAAGTTTGATTTACTTCCTAAAAAAGAAGTTATTGGACTTAAGAAAGAATATGATAAGTTAAATCGTATTTTATGTGGTATTAGAGAAATGGATAAACTTCCTCAAGCTTTAATTGTTGTTGATCCTAAGAAAGAATACAATGCGGTTAAAGAAGCAAGAAAGTTAAATATTCCAGTCTTTGGTATTGTGGATACTAATGGGGATCCTGATGATGTTGACTTTGTTATTCCTGGTAATGATGATGCTGTTAGAAGTATTAAAGTTATGCTTGGAGTATTAAATAACGCTATTTGTGAAGCAACTGGTTTAGAATTAGTTGATTACATTAGTGAAGAAGACAAAAAAGGTGAAAACCATGAAGAAGTTAGAATGGAAGAATTAATTAAATCTGATAAATTTGACCAAGCTAAGAAAGATGATACTGAAGAAGTAGTAGAAAATACTAAAGAAGAAAAGAAAGAAATTAAACATAAAGAAAATAAAAAAGAAGTTAAAGAAGAAAAAGTAGAAGTTAAAGAAACTAAAAAAGAAACTCCTAAAAAAGCGGAAGCTAAAAAGGAAGAAGTAAAAAAAGAAAAGAAAGAAAAAGTTGATTTAACTACAAAGACTTTAACGGAATTAAAAGCTATGGCTAAAGAACAAGGATTAAAAGGCTATAGTACTATGAAAAAAGATGAATTAATTGCTAATTTAAAATAATAAAAAGGAGGATGAAATTGATGGAAATTACTGCAAGTATGGTAAAAGAATTAAGAGAAACTTCTGGAGCCGGAATGATGGATTGCAAAAAAGCCTTAACTGAATGTAATGGTAACATGGATGAAGCCATGAACTATTTAAGAGAAAAAGGTATTGCTAAATCTGCTAAAAAAGAAAGTCGAATTGCGGCTGAAGGTCTTGCTAATATCTTTATTGATGGGGATAAAGCGGTTATTTTAGAAGTTAATTCCGAAACAGACTTTGTTTCTAAAAATGAAGAATTTGTCCATATGATTGATGTAATTGGTCATGCTTTACTTAAAAGTGAGGCGAAAACATTAGATGAAGCAAATGAAGTGGAAACTGAAGAAGGCAAAGTTAAAGATTATATTATATCTATGGTGGCTAAGATTGGTGAAAAATTATCTTTAAGAAGATTTGAAATAGTTAATAAAAATACTGATGAAGTATTTGGTGATTATTTACATATGGGTGGAAGAATCGCGGCCTTAACTGTTTTAAAAGGTGCAAATAGTGAAGTAGCAAGAGAAGTTGCTATGCAAGCTGCTGCTATGAAACCATTATATTTAAATATCGAAAGTGTTCCGGAAGATGTTGTAGCTAGTGAAAGAAAAATTCAAAAAGAACTAGCTATGAATGAAGGAAAACCTGCGGATATAGCCGAAAAAATGGTTGAAGGAAGAATTAAAAAATTCTATAAAGAAATTTGTTTAGTTGAACAACCATTTATTAAAGATGGTGATGTATCAGTTAGTAAGTATGTAGCTGACAATGGTGGAGAAGTAATAAAAATGGTTCGTTATGAAGTTGGTGAAGGTATGGAAAAAAGAAATGAAAACTTTGCTGAAGAAGTAATGAATCAAGTAAAAGGTAATTAAGAAGCAAAAAATGCTTCTTTTTTATTGTTTTAAATGTTTAAATAAGATATAATTATAATAGTGAAGGGTATGAAAAAAGATCGAATAAAAATATTTTTAGTAGTAAGTTTAATGCTAATAGAGGTAGTTAGTATCTTTTTTGCATATCAAAGTTATTTAAGTAAACCCAAAGAAAATAAAGTTATAAGAGATAATAAATCATATGCAATTATGTTAGAAGATAAAGACCATCTAGGTACTTATAACGAATACCCAGAAAACTCCTGGCCAGGAATTGGTTATATTTTAAATATTGAAATGAGTAGTTGTGTTGATAGTGCAGGCACGGAAATGGAAGGATTATTAACATTTAATAATGAAACAAGAATAGCGACAGTTAAAAGTAGAAAAGAAACCTATTGTTATTTGTATTTTAAATATGATCCAGCTCCTGAAGATATAGAATTTTTTGATATCACCCCAGTAAAAACTAATAATGGTAAAAAATATACTAATTTAGAAAAAAATAAAGCAACATTAAGATGGAAAGAAGAAGATATTCAATATTTTTGCTTAACAGAAAAGGGTAAAGAAGATTGTAACTGGATGGAAAATCCGGATAATAACAATGAAGTCATATTAGATTATTATTTTGAAAAATTAGCAAGTGGGGAAATTACCAATGGGGATAAAAAAGTATATGCCTATACAAAAGACTTTGGAGGAAGTACATCACCAAGGAAAGAAGTAATAATAAATTATGATTCAATAGGGCCAACAGTAACCCCAACACCAAATGGGAAAAAGAATAGTGAGACCAATAGTTGGTATAAAGAGATGAATATAACTTTAACCGGTAATGATGGAGTAGGAATAGGGATGCAAAATATTAAGTATTGTATAACCACTAATAATAGTTGTACTCCCGATAAAACATTAAATGGTGGAAGTGGTATTGTTCCATTACCAACTGATAGTAAAAATCAAAAAGTCTGTTATCAAGGGACAGATTTACTTGGGCAAAAAGGAGCTAGCGGCTGTACAGGTACCACTTATCAAGTAGATGGTAGTAAACCAACAATAATTTTTGATGATAAAGAAAGTCAAGCCGGAACTGCTGAGTGGTTTTTAAAAGCATTAATTAAAACAAGTAGTGATGATACGGGAAGTGGAGTTGAAAGTTTAAAAACTTGTGTTACAACAGGAGCATCATGTAATCCAAATAGTACAAATCCAAATAATCAATTAGGAGATAATAAAACAGCTCAAAGAGTATGTGCGGAAGTAATAGATAAAGCAGGAAATAGCAGTGGCATAAAATGTACAGATAGGACTTATAAAGTAGATGGGACACCACCAAATTGTGGACCAACACCAAATAAATTTAGTTATAGTGTCGGAACAACGAGTGGAGTAACTGGTAATGTAAATTGTACTGATGAAACAAGTGGTTGTACAAGTACAACATTTGGTTTTACGAATTTAAAAACTACATCAAATGTAGAAATAAAAGATAATGCTGGAAATACAGCCAAATGTCCAGTACCAATAAATCCGCAACCCCAACAAAGAACTGCGTCATGTCATACTGGAAATAGATGTTCCGCTGCTGGTTGTGAAAATGGTTATTATTATTCTGGTTCAAATTGTGATTGTAGTGGTCATGGTTGGGTTTATGATTCTTCTTATACTATGGAAAGTGATTGTATTGATGGTGGTCAATCGGGAAATAAAAGGGTTACTTGTCATAAGGAAGGTAAAAAACTTTGTACTTGTACTGTTGAATATTATCAATGTACTTCAAGATATTCTTGTAATTATGCTTGCAATTATTATTATCAAAATGCTAGTACTTGTGGTTGTGCATCTTGGAACTCCTGGTCAGGTTGGAGTAATGTCCCAAGTTGTTCAGCTAGTACAGGAAATACTTCAAAAACAGAATGTCAAACTATATATAGTTAAAAGCAAAATAAAAAAATAAGCAGGATAAATAATAATTCCTACTTATTTTTTATTGGTTTAGTATTGTGTTCCATAATTATATTATTTTCATTAGTTATTAGATCATAAAGATAAGCACTTTTTAATTCATAAGTATATATTAAAGAATTTTTTATGGGTACTAAAGGAATATTAATTTCCTTTTTTATTTTGTTTAAATATTTTTGACCTAAAGTATTAAATCCTAAAACTTTTATATAATCTAATTCTAAATTCTTAACATCTTCTTTAGTTAACCCAATTAAAATATGGATCATCATTCTTCTTAAACGATTATAAGTATATCTTTTAGTTTTAATTTTATCTAGTAATTCATCAGTATTATTTACTTTATTAATTACTTTTTTAAGCCGATTATCAATACCTTCATCAACATCTAAATAAATACTTAAATCATGTTCTGTTATAATTTTATATTTTAAAATCGTAAAATAATCATTTAAAGAAATATTTTTAATATATGGTAAAGAATTATCAGGTACATATTTATTAATATCTATATTATTATTTAATTTTTCTCTTATATTAGTAGCACTTACAACTTCTTCATTAGATAAAGTATCTAAATAATTATTAGTTCTTTTAATACATATGGGTTTTATTTGATAATTATTTAAAATTATACTTTTAATATAAGATATACCTAGTAAATCATTAGAATTAAATTTAAAATCAATATTTAAAGCTTTAGCTAAAGCCGTCGGATAATTTACGCCTTGATCTAATAATTCTTTAACCTCTTTATTATATTCACTAGCATTTTTAATAGTGTACTTACTAATAGTAGTTAATTTTTCTATATCATTAGATTCACTACCAAAGATAACATATTCACATTTAAATTTTTCTAACATCGTAATAGCAGTATTTGCAAATACATCAGCACTTTGGGTTCCAAAAACAAAGGGTAGTTCTAATACAATATCAATCCCATAATTTAAAGCTAGCAAAGTTTTATCTTTTTTACTAATTAAGGAGATATCACCACGTTCTAAAAAATAACCATTTAAAACTAAAACAATTAAATGGTTAGGAAATAATTCTTTAACTTTTTTTAAATGATAAAGGTGCCCATTATGAAAAGGATTATATTCACAAATAATACCAACGGCTGGCATATTATATTCTTTCTACATTACTAAAGTTCATTTTAGCAATTTCTTGTAATTTATCTATGCCATATTCATCTTTTATTTCTTGAGCTACTTTATCGACATCTTTACCGGCACCCTTAGGAAGTGGAATATGCACACTATCAGATAATTCATCCATTTTTCTTAAAAAAGTATAGCGACTTATTATAGATGCACAAGCAACACTTAAAACTTTATCTTCCGCTTTAGTCATAAAAGTAATATGTTCGACTTTATTAGGCACATCTTTTAAATATTTATAATAATTATCTGGAGAACAAAATTCATCAACAACAATTTTAGCATAACTATAATTTTTACTTTTTATTTCATATAAAGCTTTATTATGTAAGATTGCTTTTAATTTATTCATATTATTACTTTTGCTATAATGTTCATTATAAGTTTTATTATCTAAAATAGTGGTAACATAAGGAATTCTTTTCATAATTTCGGGTGCAATTTTTAAGATTTTTTCATCCGTTATTTTTTTAGAATCACGAACACCTAAACTTTTTAAAAAATCAAAATCTTTCGTACTTACAAAGGTAGCGGTAACAACAATGGGACCAAAGAAATCCCCAGTGCCAACTTCATCTGAACCAATTGTGGAATATTCCATTAATGTGGGATCTTTTTCTTTTTCTTTAGTTTCTGTTCCATCATAATTAATAATTCTTTTATTTAATTTCTTTTCTAAATCAATCCAAATGTTAGCATCAATATCAGCACTTGTCCCTTGAAACATTATTTTACCACTTTCATATAAAGTTACTGTTGTATCTTCTTCTTGAGCTTGAAATACCGCATAAGGTGGTGTTTTTTCTTTCCGCATATCTTTATAATAATCAATAATTTTATTTTTTAAATTATCGGAAACTTTAAATACTATCGTCATTTTTTGCACCTCTTAAAAATATTTTATCATATTATGCTTTATTTTTCACGAGAAATAGTATATAATTTAAAATAAGGAGATGATAAAAAGATGAATACAGTAATTGATGTATTCTTAGTAGTGTTATTACTAGCAGGCGTATATGCCGGAATGAGAAAGGGCTTAATTAAATCTTTAGTTAGTTTAATTGGTTTGATTGCAATTGTAATCGTTAGTTTTTCTATAAAAACTCCAATAGCTAATTTTTTAATCGATAAATTGCCATTTTTCAACTTTGCAGGAATGGAGGGATTAACAGCATTAAATATTTTAGTATACAATGTAATTGCCTTTGTTGTAGTTTTTGTTGTATTGTATACCGTATTAAATGTTATTATATCAGTAACTGGATTTATTGATACTTTATTAAAGTTTACAGTTATTTGGGTAATTCCTTCTAAAATTGGGGGAGCAATCATAGGATTTTTAGAAACTTGGATTTTCTTATATTTATTATGTTTTGTTCTTGCATCATTTAATGTAACAGCCCCTTGGATGCTTGATAGTAAAGTTGGTGATTTTGTTTTAACTCATACACCACTTATTGGTAAAGCTTTAAGTAATGTTACTAATTCAGCAAGAGATATTTACAAATTAGTTGATGAAGTAAAAGATGATGAAAATAAGAGTACAGAATCATTAAATCAAGATATTTTACTACTAGAATACAAATATGGATTAATTACACTTGATAAAATTGAAGAGTTAATTGATACTGGGAAAATTGAATTTAGTTATGAATTTGAAATTGGAGAAATAAAGAAATGATTAAACATCTAGAAAAAGAAAAAGATTTTGATGCATTAACGGAAAAAGGTATCTTACTAGTGGATTTTTATACTGAATGGTGTGGACCTTGTAAAATGTTAGGTAGCATTTTAGAAGAAATTGATTATATGGATATTTTAAAAGTTGATGCCGATAAATTTAATGATTTAGCCATAAAATTTGGCATTATGAGTGTACCTACTTTATTATTTTATAAAGATGGAGTAGTAATGCAAAAAGAAATTGGTTATAGAACACCAGAAGAAATTAGAGAAATATATAAAAAATTAAGTGAAGATAATTAAGAAAGAATTGTTCTTTCTTTTTTCTTTGACATTTGTTGACAAAAAAATTTGAAAGTTATAAAAAATTTGCGAAATAATTTGACTTTCGGGGGGGGTACTTTATACTAAATGTATAAAGTAGAGAGAAGGAATTTTTAAATGGAAGAAAACAAAAGAAAGGCGATAATATTAACATTTATCGGAGCCTTAACATTATTATTTGTCGTAGTCGGAGGAACATTTGCCTACTTTCAAATAGTAAATACTAATGAAGGGAGGACAAGTACTGATTTTAATGCTCAAACAGATACATTAGATAAATATGGAACACCACTTTTAACTAAAAAAAGTGATTTGTATATTAATTTGTCAGCAAGTGATATGGCATATAGTAAAGCAAATACAAAATATTATGCTACATTAAAAACTGAACCCCAAGAAAAAAATTATGAATCTGAAAAGCAAAATCATATTATCTCAACAGCTAGTATAGAAAGACCAGATGGAGATAATGTAGTGGAAGATGCTTACCTTAAATGTACTAGTGAGTTAACTATAACTATAGATGGAACAATGAAAGATGTATTACAAACAGGAGATGGAACTTTATATTTGGGAACTAAGTCAAATGATGGAAATAAAGGAAGTGTAACACCAGAAAGTTTTGATTTAGCCGAATTAGTAAGTAAACAAGATAGTGGCGAAAATAAAGTAACAGTAAATTACGAAATAACTGGTTTCACAAGTGTGGATGTAACTGCCGATATCGAAATAGTCAATAGAGAAGAAAAACAAAATGCTTTAGCAGGAACAAAAATAGAAATAACTATAACTAATAATAATTTAAGTTGTAGTGTAAGTGAAAAAGAAAAAACAACTTTAGAAATCTTAGCAGAAAATGCTGGAGAAAATTTAACAACCGATTTAGTTGGAGATATGCATAGATATCAAGGAGAAGATAATGTACCAAATTGGATCTGTTTCGGAACAAGAAATCAAAATCAATGTAAAAGTGAATATGATAAATATATGTATAGAATAATCGGAGTAACAGAAGAAGGACAAATGTACTTGTTAAAAGAAACATTCTTAAAAGAAGGAGAAGTAACCGGATTTGCTTGGAATAATAAAAATTCTATAGATAGTTCAAGTAGTTATTATTGTCCAGATGGAATATGTCCGGAATGGAACGAAGCCGACTTATTTAAAAGAATAAATGGAACATCAAATGGAACAAGTGCCGGAGGTGGTCGTTATACTAAAGCCGATACCGATATCTTCGTAGATAGTACATATTATGATTATCTAAAATCGGGAGATGAAAATGGAGGAGAAGAAGCCAGCGAATGGTATAATTTAATAGATAACCACGACTGGTATTATGGAGACACAATAGAAACAAATAATAGTAAGTTGTATAATGGAAATGAAATGTATAATATAGAAACAGGAAAAGCAGAAACAACGCATTATGCAAAAGGAGAAGATGGAGCAGTAACAAGTCAAAGTTATACTTGGGAGAATACAGTAAATGCAAAGATAAGTTTAATGTACTTACACGATGTAGCCTATGCCTATCCGGGAGGGAATCCCAATGGGTCAACGAATGTAAGAAATAGTTGGATATTTTTCCAAAAGGATGGATACAATAATTTTCAACATATTGAACGGTTAAGCACTCGCTTGGGTATCTATAGCCCGAGTATCACGGATGTCTGCGCTCGGGTTTTCGATAGTAACGGCAGCTTGAGCGTTCCCTACGACGCGAATTATGATTACGGCGTTCGGCCTGTCTTCTATGTTTCAAACAAAGCAACAATTGCTTCAGGAGAAGGGACACAAGATAAACCATACACTTTAAATTTTTAGGAAAAATATAGAGTATAACCCAATAAAAAAGTTATACTTTTTTTATAACTTCTTTGGCACTATTTAAATAACTTCTAGTAAGAAGACCGGCACCTAATTTAATCCCGCCAAAATATCTTACAACAACAATTAAAACATTATTTAAATCATTTTGCATAATAATATTATATATTGGTGTACCAGCAGTATTACTTGGTTCTTTATCATCACTTTTTTTAATTAAATTATCAATTTTATAAGCATAAGGTAAGTGTTTGGCTTTCTTATGTTCTTTTTTTAAATTGTCTAAAATATTATCTATTTCTTCTTTATTAAAAACTTCATAGTAGTAAGCGATAAATTTAGATTTTTTTATTTCTAAAGTATAAGTATTAATAAGTTTCATTTCATCACCCATACATTTATTTTATCATAACTACCTATTTATGTGATATACTAATAAGTGAAAAAAGGCAGTGGTTTTATGTTAAATGAGAAATTAAAATTAGTTCCTCACTTACCAGGTAGTTATCAAATGCGAGATAAAGATGGGATTATTATTTATGTTGGTAAAGCCAAAGATTTATATAAAAGAGTAAATAGTTATTTTAAAGGAACCGTTACGGGGAAAACAAGAAAGATGGTTTCCGAAGTTGTCGATTTTACTTATATTGTAACGGGTAGTGAAACGGAAGCCTTTATAACGGAAATTAATTTAATTAAAGAGCATAATCCCAAATATAATATTTTACTTAAAGATGATAAAAGTTATCCTTATATCGAATATATTAGTAAACCATATCCCAAATTAAAAGTATCAAGATATTTAAATATTAAAAGAAGAGATAAGAAATTAATTTTTGGGCCATATCCCAATGCTTATGCCGCAAGAAGAATTGTTAAACTAATAAATCGTTTGTATCCTTTAAAAAAATGTGAAGGAATGCCGAAACAAGTGTGTCTTTATTATCATATTGGAGAGTGTCTAGGTTATTGTTCTAAAGATGTAGACCAAGATAAATTAAAACAAATGGAGCAGGAAATATTATCTTTTTTAAGAGGTAATGATAAGATTTTAAAAGATAAAATAATGGAAAAGATTAGAAGTTATTCTGATAGTTTAAATTATGAAATGGCTAAAGAATTAACCGAAGAATTAAATTATATAAATATTATTTTAGATAAGCAAAAAGTAGAATTACATGATTTTGTTAATCGGGATATTATTGGTTACTATATTGATAAAGGGCATATTGCAATTAATTTACTATTTATTAGAAATAATAAGTTAATTGGTAGTCATAATGAACTATTGACAATTAAAATTGACCCAATCGAAGAATTAGAATTTTATATTATGAATTTTTATACAAGACATGAATTACCGAAAGAAATATTAATGCCGAAAGATTTTAACAAGGAAATATTAAGCGATTTAATTGATACCAGTTTAGTTATTCCAGAAAAAGGAATTAAGAAAAAACTTTTAGATATGGCGAGTAAAAATGCGGAGATTTATCTAAATCAAGAAATAGTCCGGGCCGAAAAAGAAGAAATGCGAACAACGAATGCTAATGAAGATTTAAGAGTTTTACTTAACTTAGATAATTTAAGAAGAATTGATGCTTTTGATAACTCGAATCTTTTTGGTTCTTATTCGGTAAGTGGGATGGTAGTCTTTAAAGAAGGAAAACCTTATAAAAAAGATTATCGAAAATATAAAGTCAGTGTCGATAAAAATGATGATTATAATACGATGAAAGAAGTTATTTATAGAAGGTATTTTAGAGCGTTACTTGAACAAAGTGAAATGCCGGATTTAATTATTGTCGATGGTGGTATTAATCAAATTAATGCTTGTCTAGATACTTTGAATTCTCTAAAGTTACATATTAAGGTTGTTGGTTTAAAGAAAAATGATAAACATAGAACTAATGAACTAATTGATGGGGATACTTATAGTATTATTCCGATTGATAAAGATAGTAATATATTCCATTATTTAACTCGTATTCAAGATGAAGTGCATAGATTTACCATAAATTATCACAAAACTTTAAGAAGTAAGGGTAGTATTAGTAGTGTTTTAGAAAATACACCAGGTATAGGTAATGTAAGAAAAAAAGAACTAATTAAAAAATATGGGAATATTAATAATATTATGAATGCTTCAGTAGAGGAATTAAGCAAAATTATTCCCGAAAATGTCGCCAAAGAATTAAAAGATTATTTAATTAGTAGAGAAAATGCTAAAAATAAATAAAAATCGAGTTAAAATTATTCTCGATTTTTATTATTTATGATATACTTATTTTGATGCCAAAATAGTATAATGGTAGAACAAGGCACTCGTAATGCTTAGATGTGAGTCCGATTCTCACTTTTGGCACCAGATTGATAGGAAGCTCGGACTTTTGTAAGTTCGAGTTTTAAAATGTTTGGAATTTTGATATAATATTTATGATTTAATTGATATATGTCAATTTAGAAAACATACTTGTATATTGTCAAAGACAATATATTGCATAAAAGCGAGGAAACAAAATGATTATTAATAAATTTTTACAAATATTTTCAGAAGAATATATAAATTTTAAATCTATAGATAAATTACTAGAATTTACTAAAAAGACATTACCTTCAGATGGAACTGATAAAATTTTTGTTGGATGTGTACTTATAATGTTTGATCTTGGATTTACTGGTCCAGCATCTTGCCATGAATATCTATCCTCTATTGTTAAATCTGGAAAGGAAAAAATAGGTAATACCAATTTATTGTATTTTTATGTTAATCGAATTAATACAAATAAAATGGTTTCAAAATATTTAAAAAATATTAGTCAAGACTTAAATTTTGAGAAACATATAGATTTAGTTATTGAATATTTAGAGCAATTTTCTTTTGATTTTAGTGCAAAAATAAAAAGTGTTTACGATAAAAAAATAAATGATACATTAAATTAATTTTAAGGGTATAAAGTTGTCGTACTCCTTCCTTTGGGGCACCAGAAGGTATTGAACTCGAACTTTATAAATTATTTGATAAGTTCGAGTTTTAATATTTGATAATTTATTATTTTCGAAATTTAAATACATAATATGATAAATTAATAAATTAAAAGGAGATGATATTAATGTCAGAGAAGGAATTAAGTAATTATATTAATGCGCTATTGAATAAATCAGAAGAAGCTTACTTAATGTCTATTGAAATAATTAACAAACCAACTATAAATTATCGAACAGAAGGTTTTTGCTTTTTTATTTGCAATGCATGGGAATTATTACTAAAGGCATATTTGATTAATAAAGCTAAAGACATTAATGTTATTAATTATAAGGATGATTCTAATAGAACAATTGGACTTGATGAATGTGTAGAAAAGATTTTTACAAGCACAACAGACAAAACTAAAAATAATATATCATTTATTAGAAATATAAGAAATAAAGCCACGCATCTTATTTTACCTGAATATGATTATATATTATCACCTGCATTTCAAAGATGCCTTACAAATTATAATAAATTTTTTAAAAAACAATTTCCTGATTATAATCTAAATGAAAAGATAACTCCTTATATTGCTCTTGTTAATCCAGGTAATAATGAAGATGTATCATCATTAATATTAAATCCAGCAAATTTATTATTATTCGATAGATTAAAAACAGAGCTAAACTCTGATGAATCATTGGGTCAAACATTAAAACTAATTTCTACTAAAAAAGAATCTGAAGCAGACATTAAATATACAATTGTAAAAGATAGTAAAGATTTAGCAACTATTATTAATGTTCCAAAAGATATTGAAAAAACGCATCCATACACGACAACTGAGGTAGTAAAAAAAATAAAAGAAACTTTGGAACTATCTCTTGGACCTAATCATGGATTTACTCCAAATAAATTTCAAGA
>CANQHT010000027.1 GCA_947623705.1 uncultured Bacilli bacterium | reverse complement strand
ATTTTAAGTAAACAATTATTAACTTTTAAAGAATATTTTAATATTTTATCTTGATGTTTTTGGCGAGCCATTTTCCATATTTGATTATAAAAAGTTTCTACAAAAGCTGGAACAACAAATAAAGTATCCGGTTTATTTTCTTTTAAATCTCTTAAAACATATTTTAAACTACTATTTAGAAATACTTCTTTACCATAATAAAAGGGCTTTAAAACACTGGTAACTAAACCAAAAGCGTGATGAAAGGGAAGTAATGCCACCACATTTCCACTCAGTTTAAATAAAGATGACGCGGCATATATGTCAGTAGCCATATTCTTTTGAGATAACACCACCGCTTTATTAGCACCCGTTGTACCAGAAGTAAAGAATATTACCGCATCTTTATCATTATCATATTGCATCTTTTTGACTTGCTTTTTCTTCGCATCTAAATCTAAAATACTTTCAAGTGCCAAACTTTTATAAGCCATATCCCCTACAAAACCATCATAATTTTTCGAATAACAAATTATTTTAGTATTTGTTTTCTTCATTAAATTAACTAAATTATCGAGCTCTATATCTTTATCCATAACAACACAAACATTATCACTTAAAATAATCGCTAAAAAAGTTATTATCCAATTATAACTATTCTCTCCAATTATAGCAATATGTTTATGATGATATTTTTCTTGGAAATAATTTTTTAATTTTGATACATCACGATAAACAGCATTATAAGTTTTCTTTATCTTAACATTATTTTTTAAATAACTAAAAGCAATCTCATGGGAATATTTTTTAATTGTTAATTTTAATAATTCATCTAAGTTATTTATTTTAGTATGCTCATAATAATCATAATTTCTGTTTAATGTTTTCATCTTTATCCCCTTCTATATTATTTTTGTTTATAAATGATAATATTTTATCTTTTTATTATAATCTTCCATTAGTCCTTTAATCATACCAGATCCAAAACTAATACTCATACTACTTAAAATACTATCGTAAATAAGAACTCCCTTAAAAGGTAAAAGTGTCGTTTCAACAGGACAAGGTAAATCTTTGTAAGAAATAACTTCATCAATATTACAAGTAATACCCTTTATCATATAAACCTTTTCATCATCAATTATACCGGTATATTCTTTTTGATATTCACAGATAATATAAAAAGATCTTTTGCCTTTTTTAAATTCTTTAATGCTATCTAATTCCTCATTATTAAACTTGAATGGATTTTCTTTACAAAAATCATTAATTAATTTATCTTTATTTAGCCAAAATTTTCTTACAATATCAATTAAATCATGCGGGTCAATTCGTTTACACTTATAGATTTTTAAATTAGGTTTAATTTTATATATCTTGTTTGTATATTCTAATAAACCAAAATATAATTTATAAAATAGATCGGCATCTTCTTTCGATAAACAAGCATTAACTTGTTTTTGATATTTTTCTTCTTTTTCTTTGTTTATTTTTAATTCTTCAATTTTTATTTTTTTGGCTTCATTCGGAGTAAAGCCATTTAAGACTCCGGAAGGCATTTCATCCATTGCTTCATCTAATACTTTAAAAAAGTCTGTTAAATCATAATTATGTAAAATTGGGATATTTTGAATTGCTTCTTTTAAATCATCACGATCAAGATTTAATAAAGCATATTTTCTTATTGTTTCTAAAACAAAATCTTTAAAAATTGGCAACACTTCAATTTCATCCAATAACTTCTTAACTTTAGTATTATTAATATTAAAATCATTATAAAATATTGTTTTAAATTCTTGAATATCTATGGGTCTTGAACCCGCTAAACCTTGATTTTTCCTTTGCTCATCAATATCTTCAATATAATCATAGTAATCAAAATAAACCGCAACCGGAATGTCTTCTCCGATAGTATCAAAATCTTGTAAAATTGTATAAACATAGTAATTAAAAAGTTTGTTATCTAACACATGGTCATAAACATATTCTCGAGATAAATTAGTTAATTGCACACCTATTTCAGCAACCACATTTAATAAAGCAGTTCCTTGAATTTTGCAATAGCCAACTAAAATTTCATTTAATTTATCAATTTTTTGATGTTTCTTATAATCCACATTTTTTAAAGCCACCTTAACTGAATCCTTGATTTCTTCCGGAATAGAATACTTACCATGAATATCAAAAAAAATTAAAAATTTATTAACTAAAGTTTTTAATTCCCACTCATAAACATCATTTGGTCGGGAATTATTGAGAATCATTTCTAAATATTTTAATTCTCTAACCGTACATATATCGATTATATTATGATAATCTTTATAAAGTTTATAAACTTCATCAATCATCTTTACTTTAGTTATTTTTTCATAATCTTTAGCATCCTCAATTATCCTTACATAATTATCATATACCCATTCTTTTCGACAATTTTTAATCTCTTCAAGCATTTGCATTTTTACTACCTTCTTTCTTTTTACTTTTTCTTAAAATTTTAAATTTAGGGAATGCTGATTTAATATGTCTAAATAGAAAGGAATTATTTTCTAGATATTTATTTAATTTTTCTTTTAATAAATCGGTACTATCGACATCATGTCTTTTAATTTCCCCTTTAATTTTACTCATAACCACTAAAGAAATAATATTATCAGTGAGATAGACCACAAATAAAATAATGGCTAAGGAAATTCGAATGATTTTCGGAATACTTGTAACCAAAGTTAAAAAGAAAGGATTAATTATATAAACAATTAAAGTACCAAGTATCCCAAAAGGAATCATAGTTTCTAAACAAATCCGTCCATTAATGTTAAATCTTCTTTTAGAATAATCCCACCATCTTGCTTTAAATAATTTTTCCATAAAATAACTAGTTAAATATTCTAAAACGGAACATATCAAAATGGATTTTAAAAATACTCCTAAAAAGTCTGAAGTATCATGACCAATTAAAAATAAAATTCCTAAAACTCCATAACCATAGATGGGACATATTGGGCCAATTAAAAATCCCCGATTGACCCACTTTTTAAATTCGCCATAAATACATATTACTTCCATTATCCAACCTAGAAAAGAATAAATAATAAAAAGTAAAAAATAATTTATAATACTATCTAACACTGCTATCTTCCTTATCTATTTATCATAATAATAATCATCTTCATCTAATTCCTCTTCGGAATCTTCAAAATTATATATGTCATAATCCCCATTTTTAAATTCTTCTTTTTCCCGCTCGCTAAACTTATTCCATTCCATTTCTTGTTCTTTTGTATCATCTTTTTCTTCATCAGCTAAGTTTAGTAAAAAATCAAATAATCCCATATTTTTTCTCCTTAATACTATTGTAACAAATTTAGAGTACTAAATCTATATTTTGATGTAATTATAGTTGGCATTTAAACAAAAGTTTGTTATAATAGAGATATATTTTGAAGTGGGAAATACTATGGCCACCAATTTATTAGGACAATTAAGATATTATCTTTATGATTTTCATATTAATATTGCTAAGCAAACAAGTAAAAATATGGTTACTTTTAAAACCCAAAAAGTTGAAGACAGCCGAACTGCTTTTCTTTTTAATGCTTTAGATAAAGGCAGAAATTATACCATTAGAATAATTATGCGTAACAGTAATATCGATGCTTTTGAATGCAATTGTGATACTTTTAGAACTATCCATTCTTGTATTCATATTCCTCTAGTTATTATGAAATATGAAGATATTTTAACTAAACCAAATCCGGAAATGCAAAAAGAAGTAATGAAAAATTTCTTAACAAGTTTTGTTTCCAATAGTGATAAAAAAATCAAAAAAAGAGTTAATATTGAATATTATTTATATCCAATGTATTATTATAATCATAATGAAGGAGCGACATTAAAACTTAAAATTGGTTTTGACAAATTATATATGGTTAATCAAAAATTTAATCGTTTAAGAGATAGTTACTATTATGACATTGGTCCTATAGAATTTGGCAAAAATTTTACTTATGACAATGCAACTTGTTATTTTGATGAAAAAGATTCTAAAATATTAGAATATATTTTTGATAACTTCCATCAAGATTATGATTCCATTAGATTAACTAATAAAGAATTAAATAATTTTCTCAAGTATCTTTCTAATAGTGAATTTTACATCAATGATCAAAAATATAATGGTATTAAAAATGAATTTCCCTTAAAGTTAAACTTAAAAAAAGATAAAGATAATTTTATATTAGACTTTGGCATTAATAATAATTTAACAAGCTTAACCGAAAATAATGAATTTATTATATATGATAATAATGTTTATAGATTAAATGCTAAGGAACAAAATTTAATTAATAAAATAGATGATTATAATTTAAGGGAATTACAATTTACTAAGGAAGATATAAATACCTTTAATAAAGGTTTATTACCAATAATTAAAGATAATATTAATATTGATGAAAATATTACGGAAATTAAAAAAATTACTAAACCTGATGTAAAATTATATTTTGATTTAAATGAGGAAGATATAACTTGTGATATTAAACTACTATATAATTCTGATGAAATAAATTATTTTGATGATGCTCCTATCTTTAGAGATGAAGATTATGAAAATAAAATTGTAGCTGATTTGGAAAAATATAACTTTCAAAAGACAAATAAAGAGTTTGTTTTAATTGAACTTGAAGATATTGTTAACTTTATTGAAAGTGGTTTAGAAGAATTAACTAATGACTATGAAGTATTTACCTCTGAAAAGTTGAAAAATACTAATATAAAAAGAAATTCTAAAGTTTCTAAAAATTTCTCTATTGGAAAAGATACTATCTTAAGATATGAATTTAAATTAGATAATTTAAGTGATGATGAACTATTTAATGTTATAAATAGTTATCGTGAAAAGAAAAAATATTATAAATTAAAAAATGGCGACATTATGGCTTTGGAAAATAGTGAAATAGAAGGCCTAAATAACTTAATGAATGATTTAGATATCTCTAATACAAGTAATGGTGAAATTCCTAAGTATCAAGCCATTTTCTTAGATTATTTAAAAAAAGAAAAATATCCGGGAATTATTACCAATAATTTATTTGATAATTTTGTTAATAAATTTTTAAAATATCATAATAATAATGTTCAATTTACTAGTGATGAGAAAAAGATATTGCGTAATTATCAAGTAGATGGTGTTGAATGGTTAGTAAATTTACATAAATGTGATTTAGGGGGTATTTTAGCTGATGAAATGGGATTAGGTAAATCTATTCAAACCATTTATATGTTTAAAAAAATTCTAGAAGAAGATGAAAATAGTAAGTTTTTAATCGTATGTCCAACTGCTTTAGTTTATAACTGGGCCAATGAATTTATAAAATTTGGACCCCAAATTAATGTATCTTTAATCGTAGGTAATAAAAATGAACGATATAAAAAAATTAAGAATATTAAAAATGTAGCGATAACAACTTATGGTATTTTAAGAGAAGATATCAGTTTTTATGAGGATTTAAGCTTTAAGGTATGTGTTATTGATGAAGCCCAAAATATTAAAAATCCTTTTGCTTTACTTACGAAAGCCGTTAAAAATATTAAAGCCGATACTAAGATTGCTTTAACGGGTACACCACTTGAAAATTCTCTTGTCGAGTTATGGAGTATTTTTGATTTTATAATGCCGGGATTTCTTAATAATTTAACTAGTTTTAATAGAAAATATAATATTAAAAATGTCGAAATTGATAATGAACAAACAAGTAAAGATAAACCGATAACAAATTTGAAAAAAATAATTTCACCTTTTATATTAAGAAGAAAAAAATCGGATGTAGCCAAAGACTTACCTGATAAGATAGAAAATAATATTTATATTGATTTAAGTGAAGAACAAAAGAAAGTCTATGCTGCCGAAGTTAAAAATATCAAAGAAGAATTAGAAAAAGTTAAAAATTTTAACAAAGATAAATTTAAAATAATTAATTTATTAACTAAATTAAGACAAATATGTATCGACCCAAGATTAATTTATAATAATTTTACTGGAGAAAGCACTAAAATGACCAATTTATTAAGTGTTCTTAAGGAATTAATTCAAAATGGTCATAAAATATTAATCTTTTCTAGTTTTAAAAAAGCATTTGATATAGTTAGAAATCTATTAGAAGAAAATAATATAACTTATTATCAAATTGATGGTAGTGTTAATGGTAAAATTAGACAAGACTTAGTAAATAAATTTAATAGTGACCAAACTAATGTGTTTTTAATAACATTAAAAAGTGGTGGTACAGGAATTAATTTAACTAGTGCAGATGTTGTTATTCATTTAGATTTATGGTGGAATCCGCAAGCCGAAAATCAAGCTACGGATCGAACCCATAGAATTGGCCAAACTAAAAAAGTAGAAATTATTAAATTAATAGCCAGTGGAACTATTGAAGAAAGAATTTTAGAACTGCAAAATAAAAAAAGAAAATTGGCAGATAAATTAATAGAAAAAAATGCCGATGTTGATATGACTTTATCTCAATTAACTGAGCAAGATATTAAAGATTTAATTGATTATAATGAATCAGTAAATAATTAAAATTTAATTAGAAAAAAGACAGACCATCTCGGTTTGTCTATTTATTTTTCCTTAATTTTTTAATTAATATTCCAATAATAACTGCTGCAAAAACAATGATTAATACTAAAACTACTTTTAGAAAATTAGGAATGTTATTTTCATGAACTTCATTTTTATTAGAAGTATTTTCTTTAGTTGTTTCTTTTTCATTATCCTCATTTTCATCTGTTGTATTTTCGGAAGTATTATTATTTTCATCTGTTGTATTATCATTAGAACTATTACCATTATTATTTGTATTAGGTTTTGTTGTAGTAGTATTACCATTGTTACTATTATTATGATTTACAGTATTGTTATTATCTACAACATTATTACTACTATCTTGAGTTTCATTATTGGATTCTCCTGGTTTAGTATTTTCATTTTTATTATCAGTAGCGTTATTCTCATTTTCATTTTTGTTATTATCTTCTGTTTTATTGTTGTCATCTTTATCTTCTGTTTGTTCATCTTTATTAGCTACTTCATAAGTAAAAATATTTTGACCATTTACCACTATAGCATTTTTTTCTAACTCATAAGATTTTAAGTTGATGTCAATAACTTTCATATTATTAACATTAATTGCGTAACTAACACTTTTATCACTATTAGTGCTTAAATTAATAGTTCCTAAATTTAATTCTTTTTTCTCATTAAGTAAATTTTTACCACCAGTAGTTATCTTTATATTTAAAGTACCATCTTTATAAGTATATTCAGTTGTATATTTATTTTTAGCAAAGTCTTTATTAAAGTCAAATTTGCTAACTTTTACATTATCACTTAAAGTAATATTTAAATCTAAACCACCAACAAATCCATCATCAAAAAGTAATTTAGTATCAATAACCCCATTATCTTTTTCGGTTAAAGTTACTCTAGATGCCGCCAAAGCCTTAAGAGGGGCCAAGACTAACATTAAAGTTATAATTATATATGTAATTTTTTTCATTTTGACACCTCTTAATTACCATTTATGGTTGCTTCTGGCAACTTACCATATTCCTCTAATACTTTTGTTGCTAAAGATGTACTAGTTATTCTGGAATCTTCTAAAGTAAGACCATTATTTGAACGATATAAGGTTGCTCTTATACTCTTGCCAACCATTTTGGCATATTCTTCTGGAGTTATGACAAATAACCAAGTACCATCAGCAACTTCGTAAACACTATTATCACTATTTAATTCGGCAAAGATTATTTGATAACCATTATACCGATTATCTTCTAAATCACTGATGATAACGGTATTAAATCCTGGATTACCACGATAAGTTCCTTGAATAATAACAGAACCCGCTTCAATAATTCCTTCAACTTTACCTTTTTCATCAAGATTTTCTTTTGGACAACCATTTTTTAAATAACAGTAATCTTTTTTTAGAACACTAACACTATCTCTACCATCAGTAAGTTTAGCAATATTCACATTATCTCCCGGTGGAGTTATCACATCAAATTCTTTACCAGAAATACCATTTTTATTACCAATAGATTCAATCTTAACATAAGAAACATTATCATAAGTAAATAATTGGCTTTCACTATCTGTACCTGTTTGCATGAAATAAACCGTTACTGTATTATTTTCATCAAATTCAAATGTTCCTTCTCGAGCCACCGTCCAATTAACTTTATCACTACTTACAGAAATTCTATATTTTTTAACTGTGTTAGTATCATTATCTAAAGCCGTATATTTAATACCACTTAGAGATAACTTAGTATTTAAACTAATTATGACATAAGCATCAGTTGTATCGTTTGTCATTGCTGGATTACTACTACTATTTAGAGTATTAACTCTTTCAACACCATTAAATCCGGTTTCATAATTATCATCAATTAATTTATTAACACCTAATTTAGAATAATCTAATTCAGCATCTTCATAATCAACAACTTCGTCTTTCTCTTTAAAGTTAGATTCAATACTAAAGTTAGTCTTTTTAACACTACCATCTTGGGCAATTTTAACTTCATCCAACTTAACAGTATTAGTTTTATTAAGGAGATAATCATATGCCACTACTTCATAAGTGAAGGCTCTATTATTAACGGCTCCAATAGTATCAGTAAATGTAGTAGTTTTACCATCAACAAAGGCAATTGATTCACCATTACGAATAATTTCATAACCTAGTATTTTGTCACTATCTTTTGTTACATTAAAGTTTAAAGTAACTTGCTTATTTTGATTATCAAGACCAGTTAAAGTAGCATTTAAAATATTTGTCTCACTTATACCACTCTTGCCGCTTAAACGATATCTTCTAGCTGCATCATTTAAGTAATAGATAGCCTTTGTTTCTTCTTCTAACTTTTTGCCACCTTCTAATTCATAATTTTTAATTTCTTCTTTTAATTTATCACTAGCAGTTAATCCCCAAATTTCAAAATAATTCGTTAAATCTTTTTCCGCTGCAATACTTGCAAATAAGATTAATAATTCATCTTTAGAATATTTATTTTTATTATCATAACTTCTAGATAATTTATTAATTCTCGCAAAGATAGAATTCGTATCATCAAAGGTTTTAACATAATTACCATTCTCATCTTTATTATAGTCGTATGCTAAATGTAGTTGCCAATACATACCTAGAGTAACGAAAACATTTTGAGGTTTTCCTAAAGTATGTGAAGTAACTTTATCATAAATCTTATCATAAATATTACTAATTTCTAATCTCGAATGGTCACTATCATTAGCGGTTTGGGCAAGTAAAGCATAAATATTATTTGTAACTTCAGCATGGGCTAAATTTCCTTGATTAATTTGATGACCTACTTCATGTGAAATACCCCAACCAAAGTAACCAGTCGCACTATCCGTATTTTTCTTACCTTGTAAAAGGCCTCCAATAGAACCATATTCAATACCAATATGATAACCACCGGCATACATAAATGCGCCATCAAACATAGTCATATAACGAATGTTAATTCTACCACTTGGAACTTTATTTTTACTATCACTAGAGCCTAATTCTAAACCTTTATGCCGATAGAACATTAATAACATTTCATCTAAAGCTTCCGTTGATTCATAAACTCTATTTACTTTAGCATCAATATCACTTAAATTATAATTAATGGCATCTAAAACAGCTTCGGCAGAGAATGATAATAAACCATATTTAGTAGCAATTTCAGTTACGCCAAAAGCACTTTCGTACTTATCATAAGTATATTGCTTTTCTAAACCATTATATAAAGCATTATATAAACTTGGTAGGTTTTCAACATATAATGATAATTCATTAATATACTTTTTAATTGCTTCTTTCTTTTCTGTTTCACTAGTTAAAAGAGTTGTATCTAATACTGGGATTTTTACCCCACCACTTACTCTTACTTTAATAGTTGAGGTTGGTTTTTTCGTAAATCTAACATAGACACTACCACCTCTTTCACTACTAGCACTACCAATTTTTGGAACAGTAATAATATTTTGTCCTTTAACTAGTTTATAGCTCTTACTCCAAGCATTCGCTTCCGCATGAACTTGGGTAAATACTACTTCAGCATCAACACTTCCTGTTGAACCAACATAAATTGTTAATTGTTCTCCTTCTCTTACCGCAATACCTAAAGGTTGGTAATCATTGATAGTCATCGCAAATCCTAAACTATCATAATAATTTGAAATATTATTATTTAATGTTATGATATCATTAGAAACATTTTCATCATTTAAGATTTTTTCAGCATAATCTAAATCATTTAAAATTGATTCTCGATATGGATTATATTCATCATTACTTTTTATATCGGCTCTTCTTCTTAATTCATCAATTTTTTCTTGATCAACACCTTTGGCAAGTTCAACTCTTAAATCATCAGTAAATAATGCCGCTACATCATCAACTAAAGAATCATATTTATAGAATTTAACTTCGGCAATTTCAACACTTTCGGCATTACCACCTTTACCATTAGTAGTAGTAAGTCCTAATTGCACTGCATTAGCCTTTATTGGATCTTGTAATTTCATAACATAATAAGTTTGATTATTTTCATCTTTTTTACTAGTAATCATAACTCTTACTTCGGTTTTATTACTACTTGTTTTAGCATCTTCAGTATTCCAATAAATTAATTTAGCATCATTAGAATTAGTATAATTACCACCTTTGTAAAAACCAGTATAACTTATTGGGGCAGTAAAGACAATTTCATCCATTTCATAAGTTTTATCTAAAACAAAGATTGGGTCATTTATATCGGCATAATGGGCATTAGTTTGCCAAGCAACTTTTTTCCAATAAGATAAATAATTATCATCAACCATTGACCATTTATCACTTGATGTTAACTTGTTATCATCACTAGTTAAATAATTTTCACCGGTTGTATAAATAACTTCTTTAATATGATTTGTTCTATTTAATGTACCATTATAATCATTAATAAGATTATATCTTGGATAAATAACCGCGGTGAATTTTAAGGTTGTTGTAGAAACTAATTTCGATTTACCACCTTCCCCTAATTCATTGTTACCAGTAAGATAAGCTTCATAATTTGCTTGTGATTTTAAATCTCTTAAAGAATATTTTGTACCAGTTAAATGTTTAATACTTGTATATTCTGTATCTCCTACTTCTCGGTAATATAAATTATATGATGTTGTATCATCCATATCTTTCCAACTAAAGTCTATTCCGCCATAAGTTGGAGTAGCCACAACCATATCTGGAGCTGGCGGAACACGATTGGCTTTAGGAGTCGCAGTCACTATTTCACTCCAACCACTTTCCCATTCGCCATTAACAGATTGAACTTCAATAGTATAAGTTTTATAGTTTTTTAAATCTTCAATAGTAAAATTCGTAAATGTTGTTTCAAAAATAACATTATTTTTTTGCGGACCATTTATTCTAATTTCATATCCTGTAACATTAGGAACACTATTAAAGGTAACTGTAAGTTGTTCACTAACACTAGCATCTACTTCAATATTTTTAGGAGTATAGAAATTTTCTGGTTCTTCAGTTTGAACTTTAACATTATTTAAAAATTCTACTTTAGCAATATCTGCTAAATTCTTAGTTGAAGTTTCAGTAATAACAATTGTTACCTTTTTAACTGCTACTTGTTTTCCTAAATCAATTACAATTTCGCCTTCCGCAGGTTTATCTGTAAAGAATAATACTTCTTCTTCATAATGCGTAACAATTCCTTTTACCGTTTCAGTATGACCTTCGGCATCTTCCACAATGGCTTCTACTTCTGTCGGAGCATTTTCGCCTGCTGCAATTCTAATTTCATTCATTTTAACGGCTTCATCGCCTTTACCTAGACTCATGGCAATCTCAATTGGATTATCTTTACTTATTTCTCCTTCATTTTGAGGTTTTAAAGTAACTCCTGTATCATCAGTAAAAATAGCACTTAAATCGCCACTTGCCACTTGACTACTAGATGTAAAAGCAACATTACTACTATCTAAAATATAATTAGTATCTTTAATTTCAACTTCTTTTTCATCTTCATTAATAACATAAGTTAAATAGTTTAAATCAGCAATATCTGTAACACCATCTAAATTTAAATCTTTATCTAAATCATTTGTTTTAATTGCATTTAACATTACTTCAACATCACTAGCATCAACTACACCATCACTACTAACATCGCCAATAGTAAATAAACCTTTTTCATCTGTTAAAGTTATTCTTTTAGAATAGTTATCAATTGTAATATTTTCTTTATAAGTTACAAAATTATGATTACTTAAACTTAATTCGTAAGTACCTTTACTTAAGTCACTAAAATTAACAGCATAGTAAACAATATTAGCATTTTCACTATAACCAGTTATTAAATTACCATCCTTATCTCTTTTACTAGCGGTATACTTAATTTCTTTTTCGCCTAAATTTGTACTAATAGGAATTAAATCAGCATTAGCGTCGTTTAAATTAAGACTTACCTTTTCACCATCACTATTAGTTAAAGTTAATTCAGTTGTAGCATTTTCTGTATTTCTAATTGGTAAGACATAATGTAACTCAACTTCTATAGTTCCCTTTCCTTCAAATTCACTATCAATAGTTTGAGCAATTTCTAAAGTATCTTTAAAATTATTCTCTAAAGCAAACGCTAAAGGAGATACTTCCATAAAAGTTAAAACTCCCACTAAAAATAATGATATAATTTTGTTCCATTTTTTCATAACATCATCCTCTTTAAATATTATATGGGAAACTAAAATCTTAGTCAATTAAAATATATCTTAAAATTGTAGAAAAAATTACCATAATATAAAAAAGCACATTTTTATCAATTATTAAAATGCACTTTTATTTTTAATTATTTGCTAGCGAGAACAAGGCGAGAGCCAAAGCCGCCACCGACTGCACCGGTGTACCCAAAGAAGACGAACTGACCGGCCAAACCTCCGTCAGAGTAAGCGCCACCTCGACCGAACCACGGGTTACTGGTGTCTACGAAGCCCGAACCGTCGACATACCAAGCACTATGATATCTTAATGTACCAGCAGTTTGTCCTGCACCGGCAGTACCATC
>CANQHT010000026.1 GCA_947623705.1 uncultured Bacilli bacterium | reverse complement strand
TTACTTAAAAAAATAGATATTGAAAAATATCAAAAACAATACAATAATTTAACGGTAGTTTATGATGATACTTTTCATGACCGTTATTTAATTTTAGATAAAAGTGTTGTTTATCATTGTGGAGCATCAATAAACTATGCCGGTAGTAAAACATTTTCGATTAATAAATTAGAAGATGAATATTTAATAAATGCCTTAATTCAAAAAATAAAGTAATAAAAATGCCTCATTAATCGCTTTCTTCAATAAAGTTTTTAGATTTATGAGGTTCATCAAATAATAAATTAGGATAATTTTGTTGTCTTAAGGCTTCATAGATAACAATAGCGACCGTATTAGATAGATTTAAAGCTCTGACATCACTAGTCATAGGGATTCTTAAGCATCTATCAATATATGGTTTCAATATTTTAGGAGGTATGCCTGTTGATTCTTTACCAAAAAAGAAATAGATATTTTTAGAGGTATCACTATAATCAAAAGAAGTGTGTGGTTTATGGCCATATCTTGTTAAAAAATAGTATTCACCTTGGTTTTTCTCAAAAAATTCATCAATATTTTCATAGACAGTATATTCACATTTATCGATATAATTTACGCCACTTCTTCTTACATATTTATCATCTAAACTAAAACCTAAAGGTTTAATTAAATGTAAGTGGGTATGAGTAGCAATACAAGTTCGCATAATATTTCCCGTATTAGTGGGTATTTCTGGTTCAAATAAGACAACATTTAGCATAAATCTAACCTCGTTTCAAAAATAATTATATAAAAACTAGAATTAATTGTCAAAATTTAAGATTTAGTTTATAATTAAAGTGGTGATAGTAATGGCAAAGAGAAAAAAATCCAAAGAATCTAGTTCTACAGGAATGAGTGTTGAACTTACCGGTTTAATTCTCATTTTAATTGGCATTATTGGCTTTGGTTTTGGTTACATTGGGACTTTAATCAAAGAATTTGCCATGTTTTTACTTGGTTCCTGGTGGATTGTCTTTGTTATTTATATTCTTTTAGTTGGTATGTTTATGCTTTTAAAAAGAAAAATGCCGAAGTTTTTCTCCGCTAAACTGATTGGTTTTTATCTTGTAATGATCGTTATTTTAGTAGCAAGTCATTTTACTTTTTTAGATAAAACGGGTAGTCCTTCAGAAATAATTAAGATTACTTTTGAAGAATTTATGGACCGGATAAATACGATTGATGCCGCCAATTCCGTCCTTAATACGGGTAATACAACAATTGCTATTGGTGGAGGATTAATTGGAGCTTTATGTATTAGTGCATTATATTTTTTGTTTGCCAGAACGGGAACTATTGTAGTTTTAGTGGTTATTGGTATTGTTGGTGTTATTATGATGTTAGATATTACAGTTAGTGATGTTGTAGATAAGATTAAATCTTTTGTTAAGAAGAATAAAGAGTATAGTAGAGAAGAGCGAGATAAAGATTCTGATGAAGAAGATGATGATGAGGTATCACTGGCCACAATTAGTGAAGAAATAGCCACGGAACCTGTGAAAAACGAAAAGATTGTCATTTCTAGTTTAGATGAAGTTAAGAGTAATCATTATACTGAAGCAAAAGAAGAAGTTAAAGAAGAAGTGGAAGCGGAAATTGTTGATGGGTCAAGACCTAGTGGACCTTATAAACTTCCACCAATTAGTATTTTAAATGAAGTTAAAAAACAAACAAAGAATACTAATGATGCCTTTATTTTAAAGAATAAAGAAATATTAGAAAAAGTTTTAGCGGACTTCCAAATTAGTGGTAAAGTAGTAGAAACCCATATCGGACCTGCCGTAACCCAATTTGAATTAGTTGTTCCTGCCGGAACTAAGGTAAGTCGTATTTTATCGATTAATAAAGAAATTGCTCTGGCTTTAGCGGCGAAAGATGTGCGGATTCAAGCGCCAATTCCGGGTAAAAGTACTATCGGTATTGAAATACCTAACGAAACAATTAGTGCCGTACCATTTAGAGAAATTTTAGAGGCTAATTTAAGTAATAAAAATAAATATGATATTATGATTACTTTAGGTAAGAATTTAATGGGTAAACCAATTGTTACCGACCTTGCCAAGACACCACACCTTTTAGTTGCCGGTTCTACTGGTAGTGGTAAATCAGTTTGTATTAATTCCATCATTTGTTCTATTTTAATGAATTATACACCAAGTGAAGTAAAACTTATTATGGTTGACCCGAAAAAAGTTGAACTTACAAATTATAATGGGACACCCCATTTATATTGTCCTGTTGTAAATGATCCAAAGAAAGCCTCTATAATGCTTCAAAATGTTGTTAGGGAAATGGAAAAAAGATACGATATTTTTGCGGATAAAGGCGTTAAAAAGATTAGCGAATACAATGAACAAATTGAAAAAGAAAATAAAAAACATCCCGAAAGTCCTTTACCAAAAATGGCTTATTGGGTCGTAATCATCGATGAACTTGCAGATTTAATGTTAGTAGCATCTAAAGAAGTTGAAGATTCAATTATGCGGATTACTCAAATGGCTCGGGCGGCTGGTATTCATTTAATCGTAGCTACCCAAAGACCATCAACGGATGTAATTACCGGTGTAGTTAAAGCGAATATTCCGTCCCGTATTTCCTTTGCCGTTGCAAGTGGTATTGACTCAAGAACTATTCTCGATATGAGTGGGGCCGAAAAACTACTAGGTCGCGGGGATATGTTATATAAACCAATGAGTGAAAATATTCCCGAAAGAATTCAAGGTTGCTTTATATCTGATGAAGAAATTGCGAGGTTAATTAAATATTGCTCAAAACAAATGAGTGCGAGTTATGCAGAAGATATGACAGTGGCCTCAAGTAATACCGCAAGTGGTAGTGGTAATGGCGAAGATGGTTATGATGACCCAATGTATGATGAAGTAGTCGAGTTTGCAATATCTACGGGTAAAATAAGTGCTTCACTTTTACAAAGAAGATTCCGTTTTGGATTTAACCGGGCTGCGAGAATGGTTGATTTATTAGAGTCCCGGGGTATAGTAGGTCCTCAAAATGGTTCTAAGCCAAGAGAAGTATTAGTTAAGTTAGAAAGTAATGAAGAAGAGTAATTACTTTCTTTTTTCTCTTGATTTTATGTCAAATATTATTTATAATAATCTTGCTTTTTAGGGGAAGTAGGTAGTAATGAAAATTGAACAATTATTAGCAAAATTTAAAGAATATTTTATTCCGTTATGGAATTCTAACAAACAAAATTTAACTAATGAAGAATTTAAAAAAATTATAGCGATGACACTTAATGATTTCAAAGATTTAACTTATGAAAATTTTTTAACTTATAAAGATTATTTTCTTGAAAAATTAGAAGCTAACTTAAATAATTATCTAACTAATAAAGAATTAACTGATGAAAGTTTTGTTGCTGATATAAGTGCCAATAATAACTTAATTATTAATTATATTAAAAATAATTTTGTCGAAGTTACATCTTATAATACAGCTTATAAAAATTTTTCCGGTTTAGAAATATTTCTTAACAATAATGACTATATATTTAATGAAGAATTATATCAAATTCTATTAAATTTACCAGTATTTGTTACAACTTTAGACTATATCGTGACTAAAAATAAAGAAATGATTGTTAAAAATCGCCTTTATAAAGTTACAAAAAATAGTGATTTAGAAGATTTAATTCGTAAGTATTGTCAAGTTAAAAATATTCGCATTATTTCCAAAAAAGATAGTGATTATTATTCTGATGATTCATTAAAAATGTATTTACATTATATCGGCACGGAACCATTACTAACAAAAGATGAAGAAATTGAATTAGCTAAAAGAATTGAAAAGGGAGATATTGAAGCCGAAAAAATTTTAGCGGAGCGCAATTTAAGATTTGTTGTAAGTATTTCTAAAAAATATCTTCATCGGGGAATAGAATTCGATGATTTAATTCAAATGGGTAATGAAGGTTTAATGAAAGCCGTAAAGAAATATGATTATCAAAAAGGTTTTCGTTTTTCAACATATGCCTCTTGGTGGATAAGACAAGCAATTGGTCGGGGTATTTATGATGAAAGTACAGCGATTAGAATTCCAGTTTACTTAAATGAAAATATTAGTAAAATGGTGCGCGTAAGAGAAAAATTAGAAAGACAATATAATCGGGAAGTTACGGCGGAAGAAATAGCTATGGAAATGCAAAAAACTGTAGCGGAAGTTGAAGATTTAATTAAATTACAAGAAAAACCCGTATCATTAGATATGCCAGTGGGGGAAGATGAAGATACTACTTTAGGGGACTTTATCGAAGGAGATACTTCTAAAGAAGAAGAAATCTTAAATAAATATGATATTAACTTTTTAATTAAGAATACCCCAACATTAACAGAAAGAGAATTAAGTATCTTAAATTTACGCTATGGTTTAATTGATGGCGATCGAAAGACTTTAGAAGAAGTTGGGAAAATGCATAAACTAACGCGTGAAAGGGTAAGACAAATTGAAGCTCATGCCATAAGAAAATTAGGAATAACCGCAACGAGAAAAGAAAGATATGTTAAAAGACCAATTCGGCGTATTCCCGAAAGAGAAATTTGTAAACCTAAAATTAGAACTGATAAATCTAAAGGTGGTCAACAACCAGTAATCTATAAAGATTTATATGATTGTGTTAAAGCTCCTAAAGAAATAGTTGATCCTTTAGTAGAACAATTACCAGATATGTTAAAAGATGCTTTAAAAATTCGTTTTGGCGAACATTATGATACATTCTATGCTAATCATTTCTTTCCCGATAAAATAGTGGCATCTCGTTATTATCGAACCATTAATATGTTAAAAAATACCATTAAGAAACAACAAGAAAATATGCGTTTAAGTTTAGCTAGTTACTTAGGTATAACGAAAGAAGCTTTAGCCAAATATTTAAATTATTTAAAAGTAGATGAGTTATTAGCGTTAAAATATCAATGGGGTGATGATTTACAAAATTATCGTAGTATTGTTTCTTGGACTAGTAGTAAATTACAACGAAATTATAATAGTGCAATTAAAAAATTAAATTATTATATTGAACAAGATAAATTCCATTTTGATGGGGAATTTGTTTTAATCGAAGAAATTAAAAATAATAGTGAAGAAATAGTCCAAGCAATAGCTATTTATATCAATTTAATTAAAAGTACTGAATTTAATAAATTAGTTGAATTCTTATCTTTAAAAGAAATTGTTATTGGTTTACTTTTAGCAGGTAGTTTTTATTCTAATCAAAAAATATCCGAAATATTTAAAATAAGTATTAAAGAAACTTATAAAATTGAAAAATTATTTTTAGCAAATTGTTCAAGGTTAAATATTAATTTAGAAGAAGAATTAACGAAAGTTTTTGAATTAAATGGGCAAGCTAGAAGAAGAGTTAGATATTGTGACAAATAGTGTCAACCTAAAAAGATAAAGATTTACAAGAATATCTTGGGTATGCTAAAATAAAGAGAGAAAGGGTATGATGTTGATGGGTACAGTTAAAAATAAAAAAAGTAGTAATACGAAAGCAAGTGAAAAATATATTGAACCCAAAAATTATGTTTATGCTTTACTTATTTTAGTTGGTGGTATTCTTTTAGCGTTATATATCTTTGAATGGGTTAATGTTAAAAAAGAAGAGAAGATAATGAATAGTTATTTGATTACATCAAAGACAGTTGAAGCCACTGATTTAGAATCAATATCTCAAAGTATAATGGAAGCACCCGCATCATATTTTATCTTTTTAAGTTATACAGATTCTTTAAGTAATTATAATTTAGAAAAAACTTTAAAAAGAGTTATTGATAAATACCAAATAAATGATATCTTTTATTATGTTGATGTTACGGATTTAAAGAATGAAAATAGAGATTATTTAAAAGTTATTAAGAAAAGTTTAGATTTACCTGATTTAGAAAATGTACCCGCAATTATCTATGTTGATGAAGGCCATATCTTAGAAAAAAATATTTTAGATGGCGATAATGATAATTTAGTAACCGCAACTGAACTTGAAAATTTATTAGAAAAATATGAATATGAGCCATTAAATTAGGCAAAAGCACTTAAGACAAATGAATTATCTCATACATTAAGGTAGGAGGTAATTTTTTTATGTTATTTGATAATAACGATGTGGACTTAGATTTTGCACTTTTAAATTTATCTGGATTAAGTAATCAAAGTAATTTGAATAATAATAAGTTTGATATGATGGCAAGTAATACACCGAATATTTTACCCGCTAAAGAAGGATTTTTAAGAGGTAATATGTTTAAAGATGAATATAAACCTTATAAAAATTTAACTTATATTAATATTCGGCCAAGAAATCAAAGAGAAGCCAAACTTTATAATGTAATGCAATATGCTTTTGCTATTAATGATTTAAACCTTTATTTAGATTTACATCCCGATGATACCAAAGTTGTTAAATTATTTGAAGATTTAGTTAAAGAAGAAAAAGAAGCTAAAAAAGAATATATGCAAAGTTATGGCCCACTTACTGTCACTAAAGTAAAAGGTGATAAATTTGATTGGATTAATAGTCCTTGGAGTTGGGATGATTTAGGAGGCAATATGTATGTTTAAATATGTTAAGCACACTAATTATCCAGTAAATATTACGAAAAAAGATTTAAGAATGGCCAAATATTTACTAACCCAATTTGGTGGGGCGAATGGGGAACTAGCAGCTGCTATGCGTTATTTCAGTCAAAAATTTACAATGCCTGATGATAAAGGAAAAGCCTTACTAAATGATATTTCTACAGAAGAATTAGGACATTGTGAAATGATTTGCACAATGGTGCATCAACTTACTAAAAATGCCACACTTAAAGAATTAGAAGAAGCTGGACTTGCATCATATTATGCCGATCATAATAAAGGCATTTATCCTGTAGATGCTTCTGGGGTTCCTTTTAGTGCTACTTATTTTGCGGTAACTGCTGATCCAATCGCCGATTTAATGGAAGATATGGCAGCTGAACAAAAGGCGAGAGCAGTCTATGAAAATCTAATTGATTTAACCGATGATGAAGATGTTTTAGCACCCCTTTTATTCTTAAGACAAAGAGAAGTAGTCCATTTTAATCGTTTTAAAGAATTATATGAATATTATAAAAGTAAAGGATATTAATTGATTAAATAAAATAATTATGATAATATGGAGATACCGAAAGCATAAGCTTTGTCAGGTCGATAATTAATAGTAAACTATTGTTTACAAGAAATTAATTAGGAAGAGTTCATTTGGACTCTTTTTTGATGTTAAATTATATTAAGTTAATTAAAAAACGACTAAATAATTAGTCATTTTTTGGTATTTCTGATTCTTCTTTAATTTCTTTTATTATTTCGTTGACTTCTTTTTCAGTTAACTCAGTATATTCCATTATTTTATCTAAAGGCATTTTGTCATTCAAAAATTTTTTAATTAAATGCTTATTTGCTAAATATTGATACATTCTTTCTTCTAATGCCTTTTTGTCATAGTATAATAATGAATCAAAGTCGCCAGTTAACTCTTGTAATCCTTCTACTTTATCCATTAATCTTCTCTTTCTTTTTCAATTTCTTCTAACATCTCAGAAAATTCTTTTTCTGATAAATCGGAATAATTAATTATTTTCTCATAAGGTTCTTTTCCATCTAGCATTTTTTTAATCATTGCTTTTTTAGTTAGCCATTCGCCCATTCTTTTTTCAAGAGCTTTCTTGTCATAGTATAATAATGAATCAAAGTCACCAGTTAACTCTTGTATTTCTTTTCTTATTTCTTCCATTAACTTATCCCCGTCATATACTTGATCTAATTTTTTCTTATCATTACATACAAATATGTATAATAATTTCTCAAGCATATTACCTTTCTTTACTTCATTATAATCCATTTTCTCTAGATAATCTAGATTAATATCTACAATGTGGATTCCAAAATCTCTTATTTTATGACTTTCTTTTTCCATCATCTCACTGAAATATACAAATCTGTTTTCTTTAAAATAATCAAAATTATCAAAACAAAATTGCCATATATGTTTTATATTTTTATAATCTTCTTTATGATAGATATCTCTTAAATATAATTGACATAGATAACTAAAATTCTTTTTAGATAATTCACTGTAACTATTATAGTTAAATTCAAATGAAAAATACATATCTTGATTTTTATATACAAGATCAGCTTCACTATTGATAATATTGGTGTTTACTCCAATATGGGGTGTTACTATTTCAAAATCGGCTTTTAACTTTTCAATAGGAATTTCTATAATAGCACTGATGATATTAAGTAAGTATTCTTGAGAGATTTCAGTACCACTTGTAAATATTTTCTTGACTACCTCATCCTTTAATAGGACTTTATTAGAATTACTCATAATTTTCCTCCTTTCACTTTATATATTTGCGTTTTTTCTTCAATTTCCTTTTTTTTCATTAAAATTTGTTAAAAAAATTTTTAAATATAACAACTAAAACTTACTTAATAATTTTTTGGTAAATAAATTTGATAATTAATAAATGTTAAATTACTAGCTTTATCTTGTATATAATATTTTCTTACGGTACCCGCAACTAAATCTGCCCCTTGAATAAGATAATTTAAATAAGACTTTCGAAAATATACCTTAACCATTAAATTACCATAGATTAAATTATGAAAATAAGTATTATTTCGAACATTATTCATCCCTTGTTTTAATTCCATATAAATACTTTCTTCTAAATTATAATAGCCATTACTTTTATAACTATTTTCATCAATATTTAAAATTATTTCTAAATCTTTATAAGGATTAATTATTTTTTCTTTAATCATCTTTTTAATAGCTTCTTTAATCATTAATTTAATTGCGTAATCTAAATATCTTCCTTGGGCTTGATGATCTTTAAATATTCTTTCATAAATTTTACTATTATCAATTGTACATGATAGTAGTGGATACTTTTTAATATAATTTAAAAATCTTCTTTTATGTGCTTGTTTTAAATTATTATGTTTAAGTTCCGGACATTTAAAATTACAATTAGTTTTATGATGACAATAACGACACTTATATTCTTGAACTATTTGTTTATATTGGGTAATAAATTTATCTCTTTCTTTGATATTATGAAATATAATTCCGCCAAAACAAGCATATTTTTCTTTTTTACTTAGTTTTCCCGAATCATCTATAGCCATTATTAAAGTTTGTTTATCTTGCATTATGAGCCTTTCTAGTTGACTATTTATTTAATATTAGCATAAATGTTTAAAATAATCTATTTATTTTTATAAATATTTGGTATAATTTAGAAAGAAAGTAGGTAGACTAAAGATGAGATACGATAATACGAATAAATTTAAGAAGAAAGAAGTTGCTTCTAAGGAAGAGAAGAAACCTAAAGAAGTAAAACTTAAAAGTGAAATGTATAATCACGATAATGAAACTATTGAAAAAAGAGAAGAAGAAGAAAATACTAAAGCGATTATGTGGGGCTTTGTCTTAGGTTTTATTCTATTTTTAATCCTATTTATTTTTATTATTGTTTTTGTTAAATAGGGTGATATTATGTTTATACTAACTTGCTTAAAGATTTTTGCAGCGAGAATTGTTGATGTTACTTTAGGCACTATTAGAACAGTATTCTTTGTTAAAGGAAGAACTATTGAACCATTTATTATTGCTTTCTTTGAAGTATTAGTTTGGTATATTGTCGCAAGAGAAGCCATTAATACTACGGGTAATCCTTATTTAATTGCCATATTTTATGCGGGAGGATATGCGACAGGTACTTTTATAGGTTCTTTAATTTCGAATAAATTTATTAAAGGATACGCTAGTATTCAAGTAATAACCAAAGAAGATAATCTAAATTTAATTAATAATTTAAGAAAAAAAGGTTATGCGGTATCGGTTATAGAACTTAAAGATGATTATGATGGTAAAAATAAAGATATGTTATATATTGAAGTTAATAATAAACGTATTAAAGAAGTAACTAGTATTGTGAAGAAATTTGCTAAAGATGCCTTTCTAGTAGTTAATGAAACTAAATTAGTCCAAAATGGTTTGCTAAAGTAATCTAAGTATTACTTTTTTTGTTTTTGCTCTATGCCGAATTTTTTTGCATTTGCAAAGAATTTCGGCATAGAAAATATTGACATCATTTAAAATAAATTATAAAATTTTATTAGAAAGTGAGGTCAATTTCATGGAAATTAAGCGTGATTATTACTTAGATGAATTAAAGACTCGGGAAAATAATGGACTAATTAAAGTTATAACTGGACTTAGAAGAAGCGGTAAATCCTATTTATTATTTAATTTATTTTATAATTATTTAATTAATAAAGGAATTGCTAAGTCACATATTATTGCAATTGCTTTAGATGATTTAGCCAATGAAAAATTAAGAGACCCTTATGAAATGTTAAACTTTTTAAAGAATAGTATTAAAGATGATAAATTATATTATATATTTTTAGATGAAATTCAATACTTAAATAGATTTGAAGAAGTATTAAATAGTTTATTGCATATTAAAAATGTTGATGTTTATGTAACTGGTAGTAATTCAAAATTATTATCAAAAGATGTTATTACTGAATTTAGAGGAAGAGGAGATGAGATAAAAGTATATCCTTTATCATTTAAAGAATTTTATTCTGTATATGAAGGAACTATTGATGAGGCTTGGGATGATTATTTTAATTATGGCGGTATGCCTTTAGTATTATCTTATAAAGATCCATCTAAAAAAGCCGATTATTTAAAAGGTTTATTTGATAAAGTCTATTTATCTGATATCTTAGAAAGACATAATATAAAAAATAAATCAGAATTAGATGAATTATTAAATATATTATCTTCTGATATTGGCTCTTTAACTAATCCTTTAAAACTTTCAAAAGTATTTTCTAGTACCAAAGGAAGTAAAATAAGTGATAAAACTATAAATAGATATATTGAATATTTTGAAGATGCTTTCTTATTAAGTAAAGTTCAAAGATATGATATAAAGGGTAAAAAATATATTAATTCACCATATAAATATTATTTTGAAGATATAGGTCTTAGAAATGCGAGATTAAATTTTAGACAAGTAGAAGAAAATCATGTTATGGAAAATATAATTTATAATGAATTAAAAGTAAGAGGATATACTGTTGATATCGGAATAGTGGATGTATATGATTATGATAAAAAAGGTAAAAGAATCTTAAAAAATTATGAAGTAGATTTTATTGCTAGTAAAGGTAATAATAAATATTATATTCAATCAGCATTTTCTATTGATAATCTAGATAAATTAACCCAAGAAACTAATTCATTAAATAATATTAAAGATTCATTTAAAAAGATAGTTATTGTAAGAAATAATATTAAACCAAGAAAAGATGAAAATGGTATTACCACTATGGGTATATATAATTTTCTTTTAGAAGATAATAGTTTAGATTTATAGAAGTTTTATTAGTATAATTAAAGCATTATATAAATAAGTTAGTTTAGTAAAAAAGATTAATCCTTATTAAATATTGATTTAGGATAAGCCTCTCTTTTATCAGTTCTATAAAGTAAATAATCAATGCTAGTGTTGTAATAATCCGCTAGTTTTTTTAATATATCTGTCGGTATATCATTAGTTTCTGTTTCATATTGTGAATAACCTGTTTGACTCATATTTAAAATTTTAGCAATATCTTTTTGATATAAGTCTTTATCTTCTCTTAATTCTCTTAATCTATTCATATTATCTTTTATAAAAAGAGAGTTTAATCCTTGCTCTCTTTTTCCATTTCTTCAATATATTTTTCAAGAATAAATTCAATTTGTTTATTGAAACTTCTTTTTTGTGATTCTGCTAATTCTTTAATTTTATCAAAAATATCTTCATCAATTCTAATAAGAGTAGCGACTTTGTTATTCATATATGCACCTCAAAAGTATGATATCATATTGTTTTCAAAAAATATATTTACAAAATGATATCATAATGTTATAATTTGATTAGAGTGACACTATAGAATAAGTATAATAAATTACTTATAAATTCGACATTCTAATAAGGAGAGAAAAGAAGTATGAATAAACAAAATAAAATATCGTTAATTTTAGGAGTGTTAGTCTTAACAGTATTAATAGTAACATCATCATTTGCCTTTTTTCAAATAACTAATACTGATAGTAGTACAAGTACAACATTTACAGGAGAAACAGAAAATATAGAAGATTATGGTAAATCAGTCTTAAGTGGAGGAATAGAAGGATATCATATAAATATCTTAGCAAGTGATATGGCTCCATCCAAAATAGGGACGCATTATTATGGAACAATTGATCCAGATAGTAATTATAGTTTAGAAAGAAAGAATTATGAAATATCTAATGTTAGTATAGAAGGTGGAAAAAATAATAACAATGTTGAATATACATGTACATCAGAATTATCAATAACTTTAGAAGGTTCATTAACAGATAAAAAAGAAGACGGAAGTTATTATATTCAAGAAGGAGATGGAACATTATATTTAAGGGGAAATAAATTAAGGATAGATAAAAGACAAATAGATTTAAAAGAGATAATAGAGAATGCTACACCAAACACTGAAGGAATAAAAGAATATAAAAAGACATTAACATATATAATAAGTAAAGGAAATCCCGGAACATTAAATGTTGATTTTGATATAGTAAATAGAGAAGTAGTTCAAAATGATATAGCAGGAAAAAATATAGAAATAACCTTAAGAAATAGTAATTTACAATGTGAAGTAAGTGGAAGAAAAGTATATGCTGTTTTAGATGTTGACAGGGTGTTTACTAATAATAGTTATTATGGAAGTAAATATCGTTCAAGTGAATATAGAGATAAAATAGTAAGTGTATCATTTGTAGAGTATGTACCAAATGAAGAAGAATTATCTCAAAAAGTAAAATACTGGGATTTAAGCAGTGGAAATAATACACCAAAAAATAGTGTAATAGGATGGTTAGAGGCAACAGAAGAAAATGCAGATCAATACAATTTATATATTGGTTCAAAATATAATATATATGTAAAAGGTTTAAATCTTTCTTTTTATAATATGACCAATTTAAAAGAAATCAACTTTGATAATTTAAATACAAGTGAATTAATAGGTATGAATGGTACGTTTTTTGGATGTAGCAATTTAACCACCTTAGATTTAAGCAATTTTACATTTGATAATATAACTAATGTAGATAATACATTCTCTGGTGTTCCATCATCGTGTCAAGTCAAAATAAATAAAAGTCAACAAACAATGTTTGAAAGTAAATTTCCTTACAGTACAAGTTATGGTGGAAGAAAATTTACTCCATCCTATGTCGATTAATTTTTACCAAAAACATCTTGTAACTAAAATAAAATTTTGTTATAATATTCTTGCAGATTTAAGTG
>CANQHT010000025.1 GCA_947623705.1 uncultured Bacilli bacterium | reverse complement strand
TGTGATTTAAATTGTGATACCAATAATGATGGTTGGCCAGATTTAAATGTTGATGTTAATGGAGATGGCAAACCTGACTTAAATGTTGATACGAATAATAATGGGCTACCTGATGTCAATGTTGATACTGATGGTAATGGTAAACCCGATATTAATATTGATATAAATGGTGATGGCGAACCAGATGTTAATGTTGATACCAATAAAGAACCACATATTAATATTGATACTAATGGTGATGGTGAAGATGATATTGAAGCCGAAACTGATGGCAAACCAGATAAAAATCCAACCAATTATGATAAAGATGGCGATGGTAAATGTGATTTAAACTGTGATATTGATGGAGATAAGTATCCGGATATTAATATAGATATCAATGGTGATGGAACGCCAGATATGAATGTCGATGTTGATGGCGATTTAAAACCCGATATTAATATTGATACGAATAAAAATGGTTTACCAGATGTAAATATTGATTCTGATAACAATAAAAAGCCTGATATTAATATCGATATCGATGGTGATGGCGAACCAGATGTTAATATTGATGAAAATAAAGAACCACATTTATGGATAGATAATGATGATGATGGTGAAGAAGACTTTGAAGCGGAAACTGATGGTAAACCAGAAAAGAATCCTTTAAATAAAGATACCGATGGCGATGGTAAATGTGATTTAAACTGTGATATTGATGGGGATAAGTATCCAGACATTAATATTGATGTTGATGATGATGATAAATGCGATTTAAACTGTGATAGTGGTAATGACAAAAAGCCAGATCTTAATGTTGATGTAGATGGTGATGGTATACCAGATATCAATATAGATACCAATAATAATGGAATGCCGGATTTAAATATCGATATTGATGGCGATAAAGTACCAGATATTAATATAGATATCGATGGGGATAAAAAACCTGATATTAATGTTGATACTGAACCATATCCGCATATTTGGATTGATACCGATGGCGATGGAGAAAAAGATGTGGAAGCCGAAACTGATGGTATACCTGATAAGAATTTAACTAATCAAGATATTGATGGCGATGGCAAATGTGATTTAAACTGTGATACCAATGGCGATAAATATCCTGATACTAATATCGATGTTGATGGTGATGGAGATCCTGATTTAAATGTTGATAAAGATAAAGATGGTAAGTGTGATTTAAACTGTGATGTTAATAAAGATGGTCATCCTGATACTAATATCGATACTGATGATGATGATGAGCCGGATATTAATATCGATACCAATAATAATGGGCTTCCTGATTTAAATGTTGATGTTGATGGAGATAAAAAACCTGATATTAATATTGACACTGATAAAGATCGTAAACCAGATGTTAATGTTGATACCAATAAAGAACCACATATTAATATTGATACCGATAATGATAATAAACCGGATGTGGAAGCGGAAACTGATGGTATTCCAGAAATTAATATTGATACTGATGGTGATGGCGATCCAGATTTAAATATTGATACTAATGGTGATGGTAAACCTGATTTAAATGTCGATACGAATGGGGATAAAAAACCAGATATTAATATTGATGTTAATGAAGATGGATATCCTGATATTAATATTGATCAAGATGATGATTTAGTACCTGATATTAATATTGATACAAATGGTAATAGAAAGCCAGATTTAAATATTGATGTCGATAATGATGGAGACCCAGATATTAATGTCGATACTGATGGCGATTTTGACCCAGATATCAATATTGATAACACACCAGAACCTAATATTGATATTGATACTGATAAAGATGGTAAAACGGATGTTACTGCTGAAACAGATGGTAAATGTGATTTAAATTGTGATACTGATGGTGATAAAGTTCCAGATAAAAATCTTGATGTTGATGATGATGGTATTTGTGATAGAAAATGTGATAGTAAAGAACCTAGTCCAACGCAAATAAATGCTTTACTTACTATTGCTAATGCTAGTAATTTAAGTTTAACAGTTGAAGAAAAAGATTTATTCCCAGAATTTGGTAATAATGAATATGTTGATTATAAAAGTGAAACTAAAAAATCAACTTTAGCTTTAGAAAGTTATGATGGAACAGTTACTTGTAATTATGATGTAGTATTTAATATTGAAGAAAATACTTTTACAAATGAATATATTGCAGATAATAATAAATATTTACCACTTAAACCACAAATATTTGTAAGACTTCGGGGTTATAGTAGTGATAATGCCGCAACTGCTTATTCATATGATGTTGATTTAGTAGAAATAAAAGATGGTCAATATACAATACCTAATTTAAGTATTACTAGTAGTGAAAGTAGTAAAGCAGCGACTGTACACACTTGGGATATTGAATTAGTATTTAGAAACTATCGGAATTATAATCAAGATAATAATCTTAAGAAAAATGTTAAAGGTAGTTTGAAATTTGTTTCTGATAGTAGTAAATGTCGGATTGTTGATTAAATAATAATATAAAGAGTGATAAATAATCGCTCTTTTTTTGACAATCTCTTTAAAATATTTCTAAATAATGATAGAATTTAAATGGTGATATTTTATGTATTTAGGTTTAATTTATACATTTTTAACCGGGTTATTCTTTTTAATAGGAATAATTATTAGTAAACATAATAAAAATAATGATGCATTTTCTTTATTTATTACGAGTCTTGCTTTTGTCGTGATGTTAAGTTTATTATTATGTGATTTGTTACCTGAACTATATGAAGTTCATAATATTTATTATTTAATTCCGGTTATTTTAGGTTTTCTAATTCTAGTATTCTTAGACAAACTAATTCCGCATCATCATCATGAACATCACGAAGAAAAAAATAAAGAAGATGTTATTGATCATAACTTACATCTAAATCATATCGGTATTATTACTATTATTGCTTTAGGTATTCATAATTTACTTGAAGGTTTAACTTTATATAATTTAACTTTAAATAGTTATTTAAGTGGTCTTTTATTTATGATTAGTATATCTTTACATAATATTCCTTTAGGGTTTCAAATAGGTAATGCTTTAGTATTTAATAAAAAAAATATCTTATTAATATTATTTTTGGTTTTAAGTTCTTTATTCGGAGCTTTAATAATTATTATCTTTGGTAATTTAAGTCCGATTATTATTAATATTTTACTGGCTTTAACTATTGGGATGATTTTATATATTTTAATCTTTGAATTATTTAATGAAATTAAGTCTTCTTTTAAGAAAAAAGAAGTTATTTATGGTATAATTGTAGGTGTAATAATCTTAATTGTTACATTTTTGGTAGGTGAGTAAAGTGAAAAAAGTTTTAGTTACAGGTGCTGCTGGTTGTGTCGGAATGCAAGTTATTAAATATTTATTAAGTGAAGGAAAATATGAAATAACGGCTTTAGATTTACGCAATAAAAAGACTTTAAAGAAATTAAAAAGATACAGAGGCCGGGTTAATATTATTTATGGTGATGTTTTAGATCCTGTTTTAATGGAAGCATTAGTTAGAGATCATGATGTAATTATTCATTTAGCCAGTGTTATGCCTCCTTTAGGAGAACTTAGTAAAAATGCAAGTGAAATAGTGGAATATAAAGGAACGGAAAATATTATTAAAGCGATTAATTATTATAATGATAAATGTTTTTTGATTTATGCATCGACAACGAGTTTATATGACAGTAGTTTAAGTGGGGAAGTAAACGAAAAAATTAAAGAAGATGAACTTACTAACTTTTCTTATAATAAATATCAAACGGAGAATTTAATTAAGAAAAAATTAAAGAATTATACGATTTTTAGATTACCTTTAGTGTTAAATAATATTGCCCACGAACCATTTATGTATAATATGAAGAAAAATTTAATGGTTGAAGTTACAACGGATGAAGATGCGGCCTATGCTTTTGTAAAAGCCATTAATCATCAAAAAGAATTAAATAAGAAAATCTTTAATGTGGGAATGGGAGCTGATGGTAGATTAATCTATAATGAGGTTTTGAAAAATATTTTTAAGTATTATGGCCTTAGTTTAAGATATATTTTATATCGGTTATTCTTAGATAAAAATTATTTAAGTCCGGTATTACTTGATAGTGATAAATTAGATGATTTAATTCATTATCGGACTGATTCTTTATATAATTATTATAGAAGACTAGAAAGAAAAGGTAAAAAAAGAATATTTCAAAGAATTTTAGCAAAACCCTTATTGGTTTTAAAAAATAAATAAAAAATGAAGGTGGTTTAATGACTGGATTAGTACTAGCTGGTGGTGGTGTCAAAGGCTCATATCAAGTCGGATCTTATTTAGCGTTTAAAAAATGTCATATCAAAATAGATGGGGTAGTTGGTACTTCCATTGGTTCTTTTAATGCCGCTTTAATAGTAAGTGGGATGGAGAAAGAACTTTATGAGTTTTGGCGGGATGTCGATGTCGGTAGTTTACTAAGTTTTAATAAAAAATATGTAACCAGTGTTAATAATAATGAAATATTTAAAGAATTAATTTATGGTTTAGAAGAAATTACCAATATTGTTAAAAATAAAGGAATTGATAAAACTAACTTACATAAAATATTAGATGCCATGATTGATGAAGAAAAAATAAGAAAGAGTAAAATGGATTTTGGTTTAGTTACGGTAAGACTTAGTGATTTAAAACCTTTATATTTATTTAAAGATGATATGAAAAAAGGCAAAATAAATGATTATATCTTAGCTAGTTGTAACTTACCAGTATTTAAAAAAGAAAAATTAATTGATAATAGTTATTATGCTGATGGGGGATTTTATGATAATAAGCCAATTAATATGTTATTAGATAAAGGTTATGATAAAATCTATTCAGTTGAAGTTCATGGTATAGGGATAAGTAGGAAAGTTAAAGATAAAAGTAAAGTAATTAGAATTTCCTCTAGTCATTATCTTGGGGGAACCTTAAATGTTAATAAAAGTAAAATCAATGAAAATATTAAATTAGGGTATTATGATACCTTAAAAGTTTTAAAAAAGTATGATGGTTATAATTTTATCTTTAAAAAATTACCTACTTGGGTGTATAATATACTACTGAAAGGGGTTAATCCAGATTTAACTAAAAAAGTAAAAAGATATTTTAAAGCCGATGATAGTAAAGAATTAATTTTAAAGGCTTTAGAATATGTGATGGTTAAAGAAGATTATACCTATTTTAAAGTTTATGGTGTTTTTAAAGAAATTAAGAATACGAAGAAACTTAATAATAAACATTTTATTTATGAATTTATTAGAAGTTTAAAAGTTTTATAAGGAGGAATTATGGGAAGAGCATATGAAGTAAGAAAGTATAGTATTCAAAAGACAGGAGCAGCTAGAGGAAAGATATATACCACTTTTGCGAAAGAAATTTATTTAGCAGCGAAGAAAGGGTTACCTGATCCGGATGCGAATATTACCTTAAAAAGAATTATTGAAAAAGCGAAAAAGAGTCAAGTACCAAGCGATATCATTAATAGAGCGATAGAAAAAGCCAAAGGTGTTGGGGGCGAAGATTATTCAGAAGTTATCTATGAAGGATTTGGTCCGGGAGCATCTACTTTAATAATCAAGTGTTTAACGGATAATGTTAATAGAACTGTTGGCGAAGTCCGCGCGGCCTTTAATAAAGTTGGCAAAAGTTTAGGAGTTACTAATTCCGTTTCTTATAATTATGATTATATTGGCGTTTTAACTTTTAAATGTGCGAATGCTGATGCTTTATTTGAAGAATTACTTAATGCCGGAATTGAAATAATTGATTTTGAAGATGAAGATGGGGAAGTAACTATTACAATGAAACCAAATGATCATGATAAAGTTAAAGATGTGGTGGAAAAACTTATTCCGGATGTCGATTATGAAATAGATCAAGTTGGTGAGTTTCCTAAAGAAAAGGTTACTTTAAATGAAGAAGATGCAGAAACATTTAAAAAATTATATAATATGTTAGATGTTATTGATGATGTAACTGAAATTTATCACAATGTAGATATAGATTTATAGAGTTTTATGGATATAAATATTATTTACGAAAAAGAAAGAATAATTAATAAATATTTTAAAGAACAATATGATTATAATAGTTCGGAAATATTTAATAAACAAGTATTAGAGTTGTTATGTGAATTAAGTGAATTTGCTTATGAAACTAAATGTTTTAAATATTGGAAAAATGAAAGTCAAAGTCCTAAAGAAATTACGATTCCTGAATTTGCTGATGCTTTAATGATAACTTTATGTTTTTGTGATTTAGCTAATATAGATAAAATAGAAATTAGGGAAATTAAAGAAAAAGATATGGTTAAATTATTTATTGACGCTAATAGTATTGCGGCAAGTTTAACTAAAGATTTAGAAAAAGAAAAATTATTTAAAATATTATCTATTTTAATAGCAATTCCTAAATTACTAGGCTATTCAGATAGTGAATTAATGGAATATTGTCTTTTAAAGATGAATCGAACTTTAAAAAGAGTAAGTTCAAAAGAAAATGTTGATTTATAAGATAAATTTGTTTATAATTTAATTGTTAACGGTGATGGAATTTACAACTCCGGAGTTAAAACGAATAACTTGCGTTAAAAGTCATAAGTGTATGAATAAATTCATAAATTAAGGTGGTACCGCGGGTATGTCTCGTCCTTATCCTTTAGTTTTTGAATTTTTTTATTTTTTAGGAGGAGGAATTTTATGACAAATTGGGAAGAATTACAATGGCGAGGTCTTATTAAAGATGTAGCGGGAGAAGGTATTGAAGATTTAATAAACAATAAGAGTATTACTTTTTACTGGGGAACAGACCCTACTGCAGATAGCCTACATTTAGGACATTATTCTTCATTAATTACGGCGAAAAGACTTATGAAAATGGGCCATAAACCAATTCTTTTATGTGGTGGAGCAACTGGTAGAATCGGTGACCCTCGTCCAACTGCTGAAAGAGAAATAATTACTATTGAAGAGTTAAATAAAAACATTGAATGCATTAGAAAACAAATTGATAAAATATTTGATGGCCAAGCTTTACTGGTTAATAATTATGATTGGTTTAAAGGTTATGAATATTTAGATTTTTTAAGAGATATTGGTAAATATATTAATGTTAATTATATGTTAGATAAAGATATCATTGATAGAAGACTTGAAACAGGGATTACTTATGCGGAATTTAGTTATATGTTAATTCAAGGTTATGATTTTTTAAATTTATATCGGAAACATAATTGTATTATGCAAGTTGAAGGTAGCGATCAATGGGGAAATATTACGACTGGTATCGATTTAATTAGAAAAATTGAAAATAAGGAAGCTTATGCTTTTACAATGCCTCTTATTCTTGATACGGCGGGAAATAAATTTGGTAAAAGTGAAGGTAATGCATTATGGCTTGATTTAAATAAAACAACGAGTTATGAATTATATCAATATTTAATTAATACTGATGATAATTTAGTGGAACATTATTTAAAAGTATTTACCTTTTTAACTCCCGAAGAAATAATGGATGTTGTTGAAAGACATAATAAGGAACCCCATTTAAGAATTGGTCAAAAAGCTTTAGCTAAATGTATTATTACGGATTTACATGGGGAAGAAGAGTATAAAAAAGCCGAAATGATGAGTAATGCTTTATTTTCAGAAGACATAACTAAGTTATCAAGTGATGATATTTTAAATAATTTTAAAGATATGGAAAAGGTTAGTTTAAAAGAAGAATTACCTTTAGAAGATGTCTTAGTTAGTAGTGGTATTTGTGGAAGTAAAAGAGAAGCGAGAGAATTAATAAGTGGTAATGCCATTAGTTTAAATAATCAAAAAATAACGGATAATATGCATCTAGTTACTAAAAAAGATGCGATAGATAATAAAGTATATTTAATTAAAAAAGGTAAAAAGAAATATTATTTAGGTATATTTGAATAGTAAAAAATCCTAGAAGATGAAAATCTAACTAGGATTTTTTTGTAGTATTGTTTTGGAAATATTTTTCCAAAACTTACGATTTTTATGAAGTTCTGGAAATATTTTTCCAAAACTAATGATTTTTAAGAAGTTTTGGAAATGAAAAAAACATCACTTTTAAATGATGTTTATCTAAAATAAATAAAGATAAATAATGCAAGTAGTAAACAATAGATGGAGAAGTGCCATAACTTACCTTTTTTAACAATATTACTAAGCCAACGATAAGAAAGATAAGTAACTACTAAAGCCACAAGCATTCCAACTAAATATGGTAAAAGTAAACTACTAGCGGTCCCCATTAAATCCGGAATCTTAAGAAGCATTGTCCCAGCACTTACGGGAAAATATAAAAGGAAGGTATATTTTAGAGCATCTTCTCTTTTTAAATGACATAAAAGGCAAGCCACTAAAACTGTCCCACTACGGCTTATGCCTGGTAAAACCGTAACCATTTGAAATAAGCCAATGATAATTGCATCTTTAAATGTAATATCTTTACTTTCCTTTTCGCCTTTAATATCTCTAACTAAATAAAGCATTAAAGCCGTAAATAGAAAAGTAAAACCTAAAAATTTTAAAGAATTAAAATGGGTTTCTATAAAATCATTAAATAATACCCCAATAATTCCCACCGGTAGAGTAGAGATAACTAATTTCCATACATACATAAAACCATCTTTATTTTTACTTTTATTTTTCTTACTAAAAATATACCCAAAGAAATTTTTAAATAATAGAATGATATCTTTTCTGAAAATAAATAATATGGCTAAGAAGGAACCAAAGTTGGAAACAATTTCAAAATTAAAATTATCAAATATTTCCGTATTAAATAAATTTTTAAATAAGAAAATATGCCCACTTGACGAAATTGGTAAAGGTTCTGTTATCCCTTGAATAAATCCTAAAATAATATAAATAATATAATCCATATAATCACCATAATTAATTATATAATATTTTTTTAAAATTATAAATAGAATATAGAGATAAGTATGGTAAATTTTTTAATGTTATTAAGTGGCATATTATTAACATCATTTGGCCTATTTTTTATTTTTATGTATCTAAATTTATTAGTTATTGGGTATAGTTTTCTAGAATTTGTCTATTTTATTATTAGAAGTATTTATTGTGACTTGTTTTTTATTGGTATATTTTTAATTATTATGAGCCTAAGGAGGAAGAAAAATGGACTACTATTATGATTTATATGTTAATTTTTTAGAAAATTATTGTATGTTTTATGAATGGGATGAAGATGATAATTTAGAATATGTTAAAAAGATACCTTTAGTGCATGTTGATGCCAAAACTTATTTGAATTTCCGGAGTAAAATCGTCAAAGTAGATGCTAGATTTTTAAAGACTATTTTAAATAAGACCAAACTAAAAGATAATACCATATTAAAATATGCTGTAATAATTAGTGATGGCAAAAATAGTATGGCTTTAGAATTTAATGATGATGGAGAAACTATAAGTAAAAGCAGTTTGATTTTAGATGATGAAATAAATATCAATGAGTTTATGTATAATATAAGTGTTACAAAAATAGATTATGAAGTCATTAAAAAAGATAAAATAATTAAAGAAACAAGACAAGAAGCCAAGATTAAAAAAATCTTAAAATTAGAAATTCTTAATATGTATCAAAATAAAGAATATAGTAAACTTAAATATATTTATTTAGAATGGTTTGATAAGTTAAAAGATACGCCAGAGGTAATGTATGCGGAGATGTTAAAAAAATTAAAAGGCAATTTAGGAAGTAAGGAATATGCGATTTATGAATTAATTAAATTATCGTATAATAATGTATAAAATAAAAAATAAATGTAATAATAATTGTAGGTGATAGATTTGAAAAAAATAATTTCTTTATTAGTAGTAAGTTTATTGTTGTTTGGATGTGGGGCGAATACAGCGAAGAATGCGGTGGAGACTTATTTAAAAAAATATAAGACACTTGATAGTGAAGTTTTAGTAGATTTAGAAAGTACCATTGAAAAAGAGAACTTAAATGATCATCAAAGTGAAGCTTATAGGGATATTTTAAAAAAACAATATCAAGATTTAAGTTATGAAATAACCGAAGAAGAATATGATGAAGATGTAAGTTATGTATCAGTTAAAATTGAAGTATATGATTTATATAAAGCTCAAGAGAATGCTTCTTATTATTTACAAAATAATCCTAATGAATTTAATGATGAAAATGGCGAATATAGTGTTGATAAATTTTTAGATTATAAACTTGAACAAATGAAAAATATGACTGATCGAGTTGAATATACTTTAACATTTACGGTTACTAAAGAAGATGATAAGTATGTGGTTAGTCAACCAACCGAAAATGATTTAAAGAAAATTCATGGTGTTTATAATTATGATTTAGATTAGAGTAAGATAAATTGTCTTATTCTTTTTTTAACGAAAATAATGAGTTATCGACCACTTTTGGGTATATAAGGGTCAAAAGTGGTCGATAACTTGCAAAAATTTGCATTAAACATTATAATATAAAGAAATTTGGAGGGTTTTGATGAATAAAAATAATTTTGTAGAAATTACAAGTCTTATTGATAAATCATATAAGATAAATGATCCAGAACTTTTTTTAGCACTATATTATGAACTATATAATAGGTTATTAATTAATGGTTGTATTAGAACAAATACTACTGAATATTTGAGTGAACTTACTGTTACATTTCAAACTTTAATGTATAGGGTAAATAATTATCATAAAAATATTAATGCTACAGAACTTATGAAGTTATATATAAATACTTTATTAAAAAATCATAATTTATCTCTAGGTAATGAAGATTTACTAAATGATTTTATGGCTAATTTAAAAGATATTAAAACTAATATTTTATTGCAAGATAAATTTCAAATAGTTAAAAATTCTCCAATGAGTAAAAAATCTAAATTAGAAGTATTTAAAGAGTTATGGACATATCTATCTAATATTAAAATTGGTTTAAATATGACAATGCCAAAAGAATATATTGTAAATATTATAAGTGAAATAGAAAAAATTATAACTGATAATTTAGAAACATATATTGCTTTATATAAATATGATGATACGATAAGTATTAGTGATTTCTATAAAAAAGATGTTAAAAATATTTTAATGGATTATTTTAGTGATATGCAAATTAATTCGGAATTACAAGATTACTTAAGTATTTACTTTAAAAGTAATGAATTTAATTTTATGAAATTAATATCTCTATATTATCTAGCGGGTTATATAAATGATCATACTACTAATGAAGAACGCCAAGAGATTATTAAAGAAGCCTGTGCTAGTTTAGGAATGTCTAAATTAGAATCTTTAAGAATATCCTGTGAATCATCTTTAACAATGCTTAAATTAGCTCTTAATAATTTTAAAAGTACTTTAACTAGTGATGATAGTATAACTAGATAACTATTTATTTTTAGGAGTATTATTCACATAAGAAATATTTACTTGATAAGGAATATTTCTTTTTTTTAAGTTTAATTTATAAGGGGTAGGTTTTATTTTTTGTTTGCTTATTGGTTTAAATAAATGTAAATTATTTTTATTAAAGACTAATTCTAATTGACATAAAGCATAATAGGTGACAAATAAAAAGAGAAAGATAAAATAGATGGAAATAAAAACAATAAAAAAGATATCAATATTATCAAAATGTCTATTCATCTAAATCACCCAATCTTCTTTATTATAATATAAACGAAATAAAATTAATAGAACAAAATAAGCAAAAATATGCTTGATTTTCACCAGAAATTATCATATAATGATAAAAAGTGGTGAAAATATGATAATTACAAATAGTATGGCGAAGAATAATTTAAAGGAATATGCCAATAAAAACACAAAATTAACAAGGGAAGTTAAGACAGGTAAATTGTTTAAAATTAAGAATGGTCTTTATGAAACAAATCAAAATACTCCAAGTTATTTACTGGCTGGAAGTATTTATGGCCCATCTTATATTTCTTTTGAGTATGCGTTGTCTTATTATGGTTTAATACCAGAAAGAGTAGATACTGTAACTTGTGCAACATTTAATAAGAAGAAGAAAAAACAATATGATACTTCTTTTGGTTTCTTTACGTATCGGGATGTACCAACACTTGCATATCCTGAAGAAATAATCTTAAAGGAAGAAAATGATTATTCTTATCAAATTGCTTCTAAAGAAAAAGCTTTATGTGATAAGTTATATTCTTTAGTGCCTTTAAAAAATATTTTTAATTTAGAAAATATGTTATTTAATGATTTAAGAATTGATAAAAATGAATTTAATAATTTAGATGTAGTAAAAATAAAAAAATTAAGTAAATTATATCATTCTTCTAATATCAATTTATTAGTAAAATATTTGGAAAGGAAAAATAAGAAATGAATAATATTATTGAGCAAATGTTAAATAAATATACTATCAAAAATATTAATGATGAAATAAATGCTTTAAAAGAAATCATTCAAGAAATTGTCTTATCGGGTTTATCTCGGGGAGGATTCTTTGACGAAGCAGCTTTTTATGGGGGAACAGCTTTAAGAATATTTTATAAATTAGACCGATTTTCGGAAGATTTAGATTTTGCTTTAATTACACCCAATAAAGATTTTGATTTAAGTAAGTATTTTAATAATATTGAAAAAGAATTAAATGCTTATGGTTTAAATTTAGTAATTAGTTCCAAACAAAAAAGTTCTGATTCTAATATATCTTCAGCCTTTTTAAAAGGCAATACTTTAGAACATATTTTAAAGTTTTTTCCTGAGAATGAAAATTTTAAATACAATCAAATCTTAAAAGATATTAAAATAAAATTTGAAGTAGATATAAATCCTCCAAAAGGGGCTACTTATGAATTACAATATAAATTATTACCTAGTCCTCATCAAATAAGATTATATGATAAAGAATCTTTATTAGCGGGTAAAATTCATGCGATATTATGCCGCAATTGGCAAATGCGCACCAAAGGAAGAGACTTATATGATTATGTTTTCTTTTTATCAAATAATATAAAAGTTAATTTAGAATTATTAAAAAATAAATTAATTGAGTCAAATTATATAGATAATAAAGCTGATTTTAATATTGATGTTTTAAAGAAATTACTAATTAAGAAATTTAACGAAATAGATTATAATGATGCTAAAAATGATATTATTCCTTTTATTAAAGATGTTACAAGTATTAATATTTGGAGTAAAGAATTTTTTATAAGTATTACTGATAATTTAAGTTAATAGTGTCTAATTTATGCCAATATTTGTTAAATATTGTAATCTTTCACAAAAATAGTTAGAAATTATGGTACAATAAAATAAGAAGGTAGGAAATGTAATGAAAAATAAACGCATTTATTTATTAATTATATTTCTTTTAGTATTTATTTTAAATACTAAGTTTTGTTATGCCGAAATTTATAAGGGAAAATTGACGGGAGAAAGTGTTTATTTACGAAGTGGTCCGGGAACAAATTATGAATCTTTAAAAAGTTTAAGTAAAGGTAGTGAATATAATTTAGTTGATAATACACTACATAAATCGGAAAATGAATCTTGTTCTAAAGGATGGTATAAGATTTATTATGAAGGAAGTGCTACGGGATATGTTTGTAGTGATTATATTGAAGTATCAGTAGTAACATTTAATGAAACAGCCACAACAGATTGTGAAAAGAAAATGAGTGAAGCCGGTTTTCCATCTTCTTATTGGCCAGGATTATGTTCCATGCAAGAAGCCCATCCCACTTGGCAATTTAAATCAATTCCAACAGGACTTGATTGGAGTAGTGCGGTTGATTCCGAAAGTGCTTGTGGTAAAAGTTATATTGCAAGCAGTATTCCA
>CANQHT010000024.1 GCA_947623705.1 uncultured Bacilli bacterium | reverse complement strand
TTATCAACTACCTTTATAGCATTATTATATCAAATTTTTTGCGAAGAAAATTTATTTGAATTTACTCTTTTTTGCTGATTATTTGACACTTTTTTGACTAATTAAAGAATATATGATATAATTTAAGCGTAGTAAGGGGATAAAATTATGCGTTATAGTTTAGTTAAATATAATAGACAAAATGTCGAAGATATTACAGGTTTTGCAAAAATTTGTGATATTCCAAACTTAAATGAAGAATCTTTAGAAGATATTACAAAATTTACTAATACTTTTAAAGATGAAGAAGAATTATGGGATTTTTTAACCTACTCTGGTTTAATCGGACCTCAACTAACTCATGATAACAGTTTAGGTATTGCTTACTATGCTGGAAAAAATAGTACACCAAGTATTCTTCCTTATGGTTTATCTTTTAGAGAAGATAAAAAATTCTTTAATGTCGAATTTTTAAAAAGTTATTTTAGTAATCGCATTCGTAATGTTGATTTTATGGATTATTTTTTAAATAAATATTATGATCGTTTAAAAAATGTTAATTTATTTTCTTATCGTTTACAGTACTTAAATGATGCTTTTACGCATTATATGCATTATAATGATGTTCCAAGAGATACAATGGATGAAATGCGAGGGTTTATTAAAGATTATACTTTAAGAAAAGATAAAACTGGTAATTATGTCATTAACTTTACTAGAGTTCGTGAACTCGCTATGTTTGCCATTAGTTATGAAAGATTATTTGTTAGAAAAAGAAAACCAATTATCAAAGATAACTCTAAAGATATCAATATGGAAATAAGTCATTATGAAACATTATTAAATGAAGATAATTTAAGTATGGAAGAAAGAGCAATTTATGAAAATAAAATTAAAGAATTGCAAATAATAAAAAAGGATAATATATATGGAAGGAAGTAATAATATGACTTTACCAGATATTAAAATATTAGATGAAAAAGATAAGACTTTAAGAAAAAAAAGTATGGAAGTAACATTTCCTTTAAGTAAAGAAGATAAAAAATTAATCAATGATGTGATAACTTACTTAACGATGAGTCAAATTGAAAAATATTATGAAAAATATAATTTAAGACCGGGGATGGGTTTAGCTTTTATTCAACTAGGTATTCCTAAAAATATCTTTGTGATTGTCGAAGAAGTTGATAAAGAAAAATTCGAAAATTATGTCGTTATTAATCCCAAATTAATTAGTCATAGTGAAGAATTAATTTATGTTGGGGAAGGTGAAGGTTGTTTAAGTATCAATAGAGAGGTTGAAGGTATTGTGCCAAGATATGCGAGAATGCGGGTATCTTACCAAGATATTGATGGTAGTAGAAAAGAAATAAGAGTAAGAGAAGATTTATCAGTAGCCTTTCAACATGAAATGGATCACTTAAATGGAATATTATTTATTGATAAAATAGATAAGAAAAATCCTTTTAAAGATAAAGAAAAGATGCGTGAAATATAGCATCTTTTTTAAACTTCTAATTTAACTCCCACCACTTTACTTATTCCGGCATTTTGCATCGTAATACCATATAAAACATCCGCATATTCCATCATTCTCTTTTTATGGGTAATTAATATATATTGACTATCTAATTTCTTTTTATTTAAGTATTCGCCAAATAAATCGACATTGGCTTCATCTAAAGCAGCTTCCACTTCATCTAAAACAATAAATGGTACTGGCGAAACATTTAATATCGCAAATAATAAACAGATGGCTGTTAAACTCTTCTCTCCACCGGATAAACTTTGGGTACTATGTAGTTTTTTACCTGGCGGAATAACTTTTAATTCAACACCGGTATTTAAATAATCATTTGGTAAAGTAAGCTCTAACCTACCTTCCCCACCTTGAAACATAATTTTAAATACTTTACTAAATTCGGCACTAACTTTTTCAAAAGTAGTTTTAAATTTTTCCACCATAATTTTGTCCATATCTTCAATAATATCCATTAAACTACTCATAGATTTTTCTAAATCATTGCGTTGATTCATTAAAAATTCATATCTCGTATTAACTCTTTCATATTCTGAAATACTACCAACATTGACATCTCCTAAATGTTTAATTTCATTTTTAATATGTTGGACATTTTTTCTGGCTTCATCTATTTCTAAAGTTAATTCATAATTTTCTTTCGCATATTCATAAGTCATACTATATTCTTCATTTAATGTTAAAAGTAAATTATCTAATTTAACATTAAGTTTACCAATATCGACACTAACACTATTAAGTTCATTAGATATTAAACGATATTCTTGATTATTCTTACTATTTTCTTTTTCTTTGGTTTCTAATTCATTATTTAAATCAATTTTCTTTTCTTTTAAATCATTAATACTTTGTTCTAATTTTTCTTTTTCAATATTTAAAGTATTTAACTTAGCCATTAAATCATTTAGTTTTTGATCTAAACTATTATTTTGTAAATTTTCGGCGCCTTCAATATCATTTTTAACTATTTTTAATTTATCTTCTAATTCATTTAAATAATGCAATTTATTTTCTTTATTCGTATTTAAATTAATTAAGCTAGTTGCAGTTTCATTTTTCTTTAAACTTAAAATATCAATATCACTATTAAGATTCTTTATATTTTCTTCTAAATTGGTAATATTTCTTACTATTTTATTTAACTCTTCTTTATCTTTTGCCAAATTTAATTTACTATTTAAATTATTTTTATTATTATTATTTTTTCCACCACTTATAGAACCACCCGCATAAACAATAGAACCATCTAAAGAAACAACCCGGTATTTATATTCAAGTATTTTAGCAATTAAATTCATACTATCAATGTCTTCGGTAACCACCACATTACCTAAAGAATTTTCAATAATATCCCGATAAGTTTCATTAAAAGTAATTAAATTTGAAAGAATACCCACATAACCTTTTATGGCTTTTAATCTTTCTATTATATCTTCACTCATTAATCTCGATTTAATAATATTTAAAGGTAAGAATGTCGCTCTTCCAATATTATTTTCTTTTAAGTAATTAATCGCATCTTTCGCACATTTTTCATTATCGACCACTAAGAAATTTAATTGAGCCCCTAAAACTACGGAAGTCGCTTCAATATAGTTATCCGGTATCGTTATCAAATTACCAATCGTATTATGAATACCTTTTAATCTGGGATTATTTAAAATATTTTTCACACTTAAAGGAAGCATTTCATTATTTAAAATATTACTTTCTAAAATATCTATTTTATTTTCTAATAATAATTTATTTTTATTTAAAGTATCTAATTCACTATTATAAACATTTCTTTTTTGGATTAAACTATCATATTCTAAAGTTGTCTTTTTATTTTCATTACTCTTATCCGTAATATTCTTATTTAAAATATCTACCTCATGATTATTTACTTCAATTTCTTTAATTAAACTTAATTCTTCTTCTTTTAAATTAATTAAATTATTTTGAATTTTATCTTGACTAAATTCATATTTACTTCTTTCAATTGTAATTCTTTTTTCACTATCTAAATGGGAGATTTCTTCCGTTAAGTTTAATAATTTTTGATTATTACTAGTTAGACTATCATCTAATTTATATATTTCTAATTTTAATTTTTCAATTGTCTCATTATTAGTGTCTTTCGAAATCGTATTAAGTTTTTGGGTTAATTCTTCTTCTTTATCTTTTAGAGCACTATATTCGGTATTATAAGTGGTAATATCTTCCGTAATCAAAGCAATTTCGGTATTTTTTAAACTATCCTTTAAATCTAGGTATTTTTGAGCGACAACAGCTTGTTCTTTTAAAGGATTAACTTGAAGAGCTAACTCATCAATAACTAAATTAATACTGCCTAAATTATCTTTGGTTTTATCTAATTTTTTTAAACTTTCTTCTTTTCTTTTTTTGTATTTTAAAACCCCGGCCGCACTTTCAATGATTACCCTTCTATCAATAGGTCTTGAATTAACAATATCGGTAACTGTTCCTTGGCTAATAATATTAAAAGCATCATTACCACTTCCGGAATCAATAAATAAATCGGTAACATCTTTAAGTCTTACCCGGTTATTATTGATAAAATATTCATTTTCACCCGTTTTATAAACACTTCTTTTAACTTCGATTTCATCCGCGTCATAATTTAAATAATGATCACTATTATCAAATGTCAAAATAACGGAAGCCTTATTTAAACCTTCCTTATATTCGGAACCCGCAAAAATGACATCACTCATTTCTTTACCCCGTAAGGATTTTGCAGATTGTTCCCCTAAAACCCAACGAATGGCATCGACAATATTACTTTTACCAGAACCATTGGGACCAACTACGGCCGTTATTCCTTTATTAAGTTCAAAATTAGTCTTTTCTGCAAAAGATTTAAAACCTTCTAATCTAATATTCTTTAAATACATAACTCACCTACTTCGCGGACTTTTTATAAGCATCATAAGCCGCTTTTTGTTCGGCTTCCTTTTTACTCTTCCCTATACCTTTACCATAGACAATATTATCAATTCTAACTTCTACTTCAAAAGTTCTATCATGAGCTTCCCCATATTCTTTCGTAACGACATACTCTAAACTTTTTTTATCGGTTTGCACATATTCTTGTAATATCGTTTTATAATCCCCAAAAAAGATAAAATTCCGCTCTATATAAGGGACAATTATTTTTAAAACATAATCTTTAGCTTTTTCATACCCATAAGTAAGATAAATAGCTCCCAAAACACTTTCAAAAGTATCGGCAATAATGGTATCATTGATATTATGCTCTTGGCCATGACCCACTCTAATATATTTATCAATCCCAATATCTTTAGCATAATGACTTAAGGCTTGTTCACAAACAAAACTAGCTCTTTTTTTAGTCATTTCACCTTCTTTATAATCGGTATTTAAATAAAAATATTCACTTGTAATAAGTTCTAATACCGCATCCCCTAAATATTCTAATCTTTCATAATTCTTACATTCTTTATGTTCATTAGAATAACTACTATGGGTTAAGGCTTCCATTAATAATTCTTTATCTATTTTTTTTAAATCATAAGTATCTATAAATTCCATACTATCACCATAAGAAGATTATATCACATTTTCTATGAGTTTTTAAAGGATATTTTAGCAAATAAAAATAGGTAAATACCTATTTCTATATTATCCTAATAAATCTTTTAATATTTCTTTAACCATTGTTGGATTAGCTTTACCTCTAGTTTCTTTCATAACTTGACCTACAAAGTAATCAAATAAATTAGTTCTACCATTATGATATGCTTCAATTTGACTTGGATTATTATTTAAAATATTTTGAATTAAATCAGTTAATTCATCTTTATCAGATATTTGGGCATTATCTTTAGTTATATAATTCTTTGGTTCTTTTTTATCTTCTAAAGCTTTATTAAATATTTCTTTGGCTTGTTTAGAAGAAATAGTTCCTTTTTCTAACTCAGATATTATTTGATTTAATAATTCCGGTGTTAAATAAAAATCTTTAATACTTAAACCATTTTTACTTAAATAACCACTTATTTGACTAGTTAGCCAGTTACTTGCGGTTTTGGCATTCATTCCTAAACTAACACATTTTTCAAAATAATCCGCCGTATCTTTTTCTTTAATAATAATATTTGCATCATATTCGGATATACCATATTCATTTAGATATTTTAATTTTCTTTCTCTAGGTAAAACTGGTATTTCTTTTCTAATTTCTTCTAACCATTTTGGATCTAATTTATATTTCGGAATATTAGGTTCTACAAAATATTTATAATCGATAGCATCCACTTTACTCCGCATTCTTTTAGTAGTACCCGTTTCTTCATCAAATCTTCTTGTTTCTTGTACTACTTCATTATACTTGCCCGCATCTTTAAGGGCACTTTGTCTTTCTATTTCATAATTAATAGCTAAAGCAACATTTTGAAAAGAATTGACATTTTTCATTTCCACTTTCGTACCTAATTCCTTATCATCGGGATTCATTATCGAAACATTGACATCACATCTAATTTGACCCTTTTTAGTATCGGCTTCCGAAACATTACAATATTGATAAACTCTTCGCATATATTCTAAGAAAGCCACTGCTTCTTCGGCACTATTAAAGCATGGTTCTGTTACTAGTTCTAAAAGAGGCACACCACTCCTATTATAATCAATTAAAGAGATATCCCCATAATGGTCTAGAGATGCCGAATCTTCTTCTAAGTGGATATCGTGAATTAAGACTTCTTTTTCATAACCATTAACATCAATTGTAATATGGCCATTAACGCCAACAGGATCGTGCATTTGGGTTATTTGATAACCTTTAGGTAGATCCGGATAATAATAATTCTTTCGGTCAAAATAAATATATTCTGGTTGTTTACAATTTAAGACCATACTCATCAGTAAGGCTTTTTTAACGCATTCTTTATTAACACTTGGAAGTGTTCCTGGAAATCCCATATCAAGAGCACTTATATTATCGTTAGGTACATCATTATAAGAATTACGAGCCTTGGAGAAAACTTTCGCATTACTTTGCATTTCACAGTGCATTTCTAGTCCAATAACGGCTTTATATTTACTCATTTTCTCCCTCCTTAATCTTCGCAATTTGATTTTTATAAGGCATAGCGCTTTCTAGAGCATACGCCATATTTAAAACATTAACATCATCATAACATTTACCCGTTATATTAATTCCCACAGGCATCTTACTTACAAAACCATTCGGAATCGTAATTGATGGAAAACCCCCAAAATTACCAATTTGTAAATGTTCTTCTAAAACACTCGTATTAGATTGGGTTATTTCATCTTTACTTCCATCTAAATAAGGAGCCCCACCCGTTGAAACTGGCATAATCAAGCCATCATATTTTTGAAATAATTCATTCATTTTATCCACAATTAATCTTCTAACTCTTTGAGCATTAATAAAATATTTCTCTTGATTTTCTTTTTGTAAAATATAAGAACCTATAACAAATCTTCTTTTAATTAAAGGGGAAAAGCCTTTTGTCCTGTGATCTTTCATCATTTCCGTAACATTTTTACCACTACCTCTTGGACCAAAGACAATACCCGTTAAATTAGACATATTACTTGTAGCTTCCGCACAAGATAAACAAACATAAACACTCGGAATAGCATTAAGTAGTTTTTGGTCAATACTTACTTCTTCGACATCTACTCCTAAACTTTTAACATTATCTAAAGTATGATAAAAATTATTTAAGTGTTCTTTTAATTCTTCTGTAGCATCAGGATAATTATTTAAATCAGTTATTTCTTTAATATAAAATAATTTTTTACCTTTAACATTACCATCGATACTCTCATATAAATGAATATTACTAGAATTCCAACTAGTTTGATCTTTATCATCTATGCCTTTCATGGCATCCACCACAATTGCGGCATCTTTAACTGAACGGGTTAAACAACCACAAGTATCTAGGGAAGATGCAAAAGGAAATAAACCATAACGACTAATCATCCCATAAGTTGGTTTATAACCGACAATACCACAAAAAGCCGCGGGTTTTCTAATTGAATCTCCAGTATCACTACCTAAAGCAAAAGGATAAACACCGGCTGCTACTGCCGCCGCACTTCCGGAAGAAGATCCCGCACACATTCTTTTTAAATTCCAAGGGTTTCTAACAACACCCGTATGACAAGTGGTACCAGTTCCACCCATACCAAATTCATCTAAGGCGGTTTTATTCACAAATACTGCGCCATTTTTTGTTAAATTTTCCACTGCTGTTGCGGTAAAAAATGGCACATAATCTTTTAAGGTATTAGATGAACCAGTAGTTAAAATGCCTTTAGTTGAATAATTATCTTTAACCCCATAAGGAATACCGGAAAGTAAATTATCTGTTACTTCTACCTCTTTAGCATCATCTAAAATAGTTACAAAAGCATTACATTTTTCTTCGACTAAATGACTTTTTTCTAAAGATTCTTTAACTAATTCTTTACTGGTTACTTCCCCACTTTTAAGCATCTTATGTAAATCTTCAATTGTATTTTCTATTTTCATCTAATCACCACCAACTACTATCGGTACTTTAATTTCTCTTCCTTCGTGACTATCACAATTTTTTAAGATATCTTCAATTCTTTCACTTTCTTCCGCTTTATCTTCTCTTAAAGTAAACTCAAAATTATCTAAAGCATGGGTCATGGGTTCGACATCTTTTAAATTAGGAATTTCATTTAATAATTCCATGTTTTCATCAATAACATCAAATTCCGCTAAAACAAAAGCATTTTCTTCCGGAGTTAAACCAATTAATAATTTATCGGCATAATCATCAACCATTTCTTTTGTAAATTTTTGCACTTTTCCACCTTCATTTCTTATTTTGTTAATTGTTTATTTATAATTTCTTCATAAGTAATTAACTTTTCATCTAAATAATAATTAACTTCATGTTCTAATTTAAAACAAGTATTAAGACTAATTAAATCACTATTATAAAAAGGAATAATTTCTTTTACTTTAAAAGCTTTAGCTTTTAGAGGACTATTATCATATTCAGATATAATAGTAAACTCCCCATTTTCCCAATTACCTTCCGTAATTATTTCTCTATTTTTATGATTAATGGCATATAAACTTATATGATTATTTTTATTTAACTTGGGATATATTATGATAAAACTACCATCTTCTCTAAAAATACCCCATAAATCATCTATATTATATAATTTACTATCATCAATTAATACTCGAAAATCATTAACATGATGTAAATATTCCCTTAAGGGAACAATTATTTCCTCACACATATAATACCTCTAATACTCACAATTTTTAGTTGTTCTTGGATATGGAACAACATCTCTTATATTATCTACCCCAGTTAAATAAATAAGTAATCTTTCAAATCCCATACCAAAGCCAGAATGGACACAACCACCATATCTTCTTAAATTTAAGTACCAATTTAAGCCTTCTTCTTTCATACCTAACTCTTCCATTCTTTTAAGAAGTTTATCATAATCTTCTTCTCTTTGCGAACCACCCATAAGTTCACCAGCCCCCGGTACTTCTAAATCAACCGCAGCCACTGTTTTACCATCCGGATTTTGTTTCATATAGAAAGCTTTAATATCTTTAGGCCAATTTTTAATAAATACGGGGCCATCAAAATATTCCGTAATATATTTTTCATGTTCTTTGGCGATATCTTCCCCATATTCAGGTGTAAATTCCCATTTAACTGGGGCTTCTTTTAATAATTTGATAACTTCTTCGTGATCAATTCTTACAAATTTACTATTAACTAATTTATGTAATTTATCAAGTAAACCATTTTCCACAAATTTATCTAAAAAGTTCATTTCTTCTTGGGCATTTTCTAAAACATAACTTACGACATATTTAAGCATCTCTTCCATTATGTCCATATCCCCTTCTAAATCACAAAAAGCAATTTCCGGTTCAATCATCCAAAATTCGGCGGCGTGCACTTTCGTATTAGAATTTTCCGCTCTAAAAGTTGGCCCAAAAGTATAGGTTTTCTTATAAGCAAGAGCAAAAGTTTCGGCTTCTAATTGACCACTTACAGTTAAACCTGTAAATTTACCAAAAAAATCTTTTGAATAATCAATTTTCCCTTTTAATTTATCTAAAGGAAGTGTTGTTACTTGGAACATTTCGCCGGCTCCTTCACAATCACTGGCAGTTATTAAAGGGGCGTGAAAATAAACATAACCTCTTTCTTGAAAATATTTATGAATAGCATAAGCGGCCACACTTCTTACCCGAAATACGGCTTGAAAAAGATTAGTTCTTGGTCTTAAATAAGCTTGCTCTCTTAAAAATTCACGGGTATGTCTTTTAGGTTGAATGGGATAATCTTCTGGACAATCCCCAAGCAAAGTAATTTTACTTGCTTGCATTTCCACATCTTGATTACCTTTAGATTCCACAATTTTCCCGGTAACTTCTATGGCACAACCTACTAATAATTTTTTAACTGCATTAAAATTACTTATCTTTTCATCATATACTACTTGTAAATGACTTTGGACTGTCCCATCAGAAAAATCAATAAACCCAAAAGTTTTTTGATCTCGGTGATTTCTAATCCACCCACAAATAGTTACTTCTTTATTTATATAATCTTTAACATTTTTAAATAAATCTCTTAAGTCCATTTTTTTCTTCTCCTTTAATCTCTTATTTTAATATGTAATTCTCTTAATTGTTTTTCATCTAAAGTATTAGGACTTCCCATAAGAAGATCCATACCACCAACATTAGGTGGGAATAATTGTACTTCTCTTAAATTTTCTTCTTCCGTTAAAAGCATAATAATCCGATCAATTCCGGGAGCCATACCAGCATGAGGAGGAGCCCCAAATTGGAAAGCCGTATATAAACTACGAAATTTATTTTTAATAACTTCTTCATCATAACCCGCTATTGCAAAAGCTTTTTTCATAATTTCAATATCATGATTTCTAACGGCTCCTGAAGCCATTTCATTACCATTACATACAAAATCATATTGATAAGCCACAATATTTTCAGGATTATCTTCTTCTAAAGCTTTTAAACCACCTTTAGGCATACTAAATGGATTATGGCCAAAATCCCATTTCTTATCTTCTTCATTATATTCATACATTGGAAAATCATTAATAATACAAAATTCAAAACGATTATTATCAATTAATTCTAATTCACTACCTAATTTATTTCTTAAAAGGCCCGCTACTTTAACAATATTTTTATCCCCGGCTAAAATAAATAAGACATTTCCATTTTCTATATCTAAAGTACTCTTTAAATTATCTATTTCATTACTATTTAAGAACTTAACAATACTTCCTTTAAATTCATTTTCTTCATATTTTAAATAAGATAATCCTAAAGCCCCTTTTTCTTTAACAAATTCTTCTAATTTTTTATACCAAGAGTTTGGTTTATCACAAGCATTAACTTTAATCGCTTTTACTACTTTACCTCGAAAACCATTAAATTCACTTTCTTTAAATATTTCACTAATATCTTTAATTATTAAAGGATTTCTTAAATCTGGTTTATCACTACCATATTTATCCATCGCTTCTTTATAAGGAATTCTTCTAAAAGGTCGAGGAGATACTTCTTTATTCGAAAAATTTTTAAATGTTTCATAGAAGACTTTTTCCCCAACTTCATAAACATCTTCTTCCGTTGCAAAACTCATTTCCATATCTAATTGATAAAATTCTAGAGTTCGATCAGCTCGGCAATCTTCATCCCGAAAACAAGGAGCAATTTGAAAATAACGATTAAACCCGGAAACCATTAATAATTGTTTATATATTTGTGGTGCTTGAGGTAAAGCATAAAATTTACCTTTATAATTACGAGAAGGAATGACAAAATCTCTTGCTCCTTCGGGACTACTGGCGGTAATAATTGGAGTTTGAATTTCCGTAAATCCTTGTTCTTTCATAATCTTTCTTAAAAAATCAATAACTTGAACTCTAAATAAAATTTTATCGTGCACTAAACTATTTCTTAAATCCAGATAACGATATTTAAGACGCATTTCTTCTGGGGCTTCTTTACTTCTCCCTATTTCAAAAGGTAAAACATTTAAACATTTACCTAAAACCATAATACTATCTAAAACAATTTCAATTTCACCCGTTTTCATATTGGGATTAATGTCACTACGCAAACGGACAACACCTTCAATAGATGCTGTACTTTCTTTAGTTAAATCTTGGATTTTCTCTTCATCTTCACTAACTATTTGCACAATTCCGGTTTCATCACGAAGCGTAATAAAAATTAAACCCCCTAAATTACGAATGGAATTAATCCAACCTGCAACTTTAATTTTTTTACCAACATCTTCTTTACTAACTTCGCCACAATAACGATTACGATATATATTTTCCATAATATTCACTTCCTATAAATTACCAATAATATATTCCACTATTTCAGATATATCTACTTTTTCTTCTTCTTTAGTAGCATTATCTTTAACATTAACTAAGCCTTTTTGTAAATCTTCATTATTTAAAATAATTAAATATTTGGCTTTTAACCGATCAGCTTCACTAAATTGCCCTTTTAAACTTTTATTTAACGAATTAGTTTCCGTAACTACCCCATTTAATCTTAAGTTTTGAACAATATCTAAAGCATATAATTTTTCTTCTTCAGAAACATACATTACAAAACAATCAATTTGTTTTTCCACTGTTTTATATAAATCAATTTCTTTTAATAAATCAATAATTCTATCCATCCCACAAGCAAAACCAATACCATATGAATCTGGGCCATCTAATTCTTTAATAAGCTTATTATAACGGCCTCCACCACCTAAGACATTTGCTTTGGTTTCTTCTTTATCTAAGGATACAATTTCAAAAACCGTATGATCATAATAATCTAAGCCTCTTACTATTTGTGGGTCTACTTCATAATCAATATCTAAATAATCTAAATATTTTAAAACAGTCTCAAATCTTTTTTTACTTTCTTCATTTAAATAATCAATTGTTTTCGGAGCATTTTTTAAAATGCTACTTTCTTTATCTACTTTACAATCTAAGATTCTTAAAGGATTTGTTTTAAATCTTTCCCGGCAATCTTCACATAATTCATCTAAATGCGGTTCTAGATAATTAACTAAGGCTTTTTTATAATTTTCACGAGATTCTAAATCTCCCAAAGAATTAATATTAACTTGTAAATTAGATATATGTAAAGCCTCTAAAATATGATATTGTAAACTAATAACTTCCGCATCAATTATTGGGTCATTACTGCCTAAAACTTCTACTCCAAATTGGGTAAATTCTCTTAGTCTTCCCTTTTGCGGTCTTTCATAACGATACATTGTCCCATTATAAAAATATTTCTTTATATCCGGTAAAGCATAATTTTTATTTTCAATAAAACTACGCACTACACCTGCAGTACCTTCCGGTCTTAAAGTTAAATTTCTTTCACCCTTATCTTGAAAATCATAAGTTTCTTTTTTAACAATATCGGAAGTATCTCCCACACTTCTATGAAATAATTCTCTACTTTCAAAAATAGGAGTTCGAATATACTCATAATTATAAGCATGCATCATACTGCTTACAACTTCATTTACATATTCCCATAAAATACTATCAGTACCGGTAATATCTACAGTTCCTTTTGGTTTAGTTATCATTTAATCATTCCTTCCTTCTAAATAAAAAGACCTAGTCATATAAGGGCAAGTCTAAACTCACGGTACCACCTTACTTCTAGGTCTTTAATTTTTATCGCACTTTTAGCGTTTCTAATTATGAAAGTGTCTTCATTTAATAACTTGTTTGACTTTCCCACCAACCGTCATCTCTTTAAACATTTTAATTATTAAACTACTTCTCTTTCCATAGAAAATTTATATTTCATATTCTATTACTTTTTAGACCTTTAGTCAAGAAAAATCCAATGTTGAAAACCCTAATTCGCGACCGTCCGCGCGACTTCGCCCCGCAGGACGGATTCCTTTTCGCCTACCCCAAGATGTACGGTAAACTTTGCGATCCTTCACCCCCTGTTATTTTTGCCTCGGATGACAGATAGAAGACAGGCCGAGCGCCGTAGCCACCATGCAGGGCGCTGTTGCCGCCCAAGCCGCCGTCATTATACACAAGCCGCGCGCCCACATACGCGTTACTCGTGCTAATGACACCCCAGCGAGTGCTTAACCATTCGTAAGATGGGCTACTATTATATCCATCTTTTCTAAAATGTATCCAGCTATTTGCTACATTTGTATAACTTCCTGGTGTTCCATTTGGATAGGCATACAATACATCATGCAAGTACATTAAACTTACTTTAGCATTTACTGTATTTTGCCATGTATAACTTTGTGAAGTAACTGCTCCATCTTCTCCCTTTGCATAATGTGTTGTTTCACTTTTTCCTGTTTCTATATTGTACATATAGTTACCATTATATAAATTAGCGTCTGTATCTTCTGTTGTATCTCCATAATACCAATTATGATTTGCTATTAACTTGTACCAGTCGCTTTCATTTGTTCCACCATTTACTTTATCTCCTGATTTTAGATAATCATAGTATTCATTATCTACGAAGATATCTGTATCTGATTTTGTAGAAGAACTAGTATCGGCTCCAGGTGTTGTACCATTCGATATTCCGTTTATTCTTTTAAATAGATCTGCTTCATTCCATTCTGGACAATTTCCATCTGGACAATAATATGACGATGAACTACTTATAGAAGATTTGTTATTCCAAGCAAATCCGGTTACTGAGCCTTCTTTTAAGAATGTTTCTTTTAACAAGTACATTTGTCCTTCTTCTGTTACTCCAATGATTCTATACATATATTTATCATATTCACTTTTACATTGGTCTTGATCTTTTGTTCCAAAACATATCCAGTTTGGTACATCATTTGTTCCTTGATATCTATGCATATCTCCGACTAATTCTGT
>CANQHT010000023.1 GCA_947623705.1 uncultured Bacilli bacterium | reverse complement strand
CTGCGAAACGGACAATTTTATCTTCTATTGAAGGACAATATCTTGGACCAATTCCCGTTGCATAACCACCATACATCGCACTTTCTTTTAAATGTTTATTGATTATTTCGTGAGTTTTACTATTAGTATACAAAAGATAACATTTTTGTTGTTTATTAATATCATATTGCGGTTTTATATCATGACTAAAGGTTAAATAAGTATCATCACCAAGTTCTTCGTGCATTTTACTAAAATCAATACTACCTTTATTTATTCTAGGTGGTGTTCCTGTTTTAAGTCTAATAATCTTTAAACCATATTTTTTTAAATTATCACTTAAATGATTACTTCTTCCTTCACCGTGCGGTCCAGATGGTGTATTTTGACTACCCACTAATATATTTGCTTTAAGATAAGTACCCGTAGTTAAAATGACACATTTACTGTTTATTTTTTGACCATCAGCAAGAATTACTCCTTTAACTACATTATCTTCAATAATTAAATCTTCGACTAAACCTTCTTTAATAGTCAAATTTGGCGTATTATTTAAAAACTCTAACATTTTTTTGGGATAAACTCGCTTGTCGGCTTGGCACCTTAAACTACGAACTGCTGGCCCTTTAGAATTATTAAGCATTTTGATTTGAAAATGGGAAAGATCTGCGACAATACCCATTAAACCTCCTAAAGCATCGATTTCTCTCACAATTATTCCTTTAGCAGTTCCCCCAATTGAAGGATTACAAGGCATATCAGCAATATTTTTTTTATTCATTGTTAAAAGAAGAGTCTTTTTACCCATTACTCCTGAAATATGGGCGGCTTCACAACCGGCATGACCACCACCTACAACGATAATATCATACATATAATCATCTACTTTCCAACACAGAAATTTTTAAATAAAGTATCAATTAATTCATCTTGATAAACTTCACCCGTTACTTCACCTAAAAAATTCCAGGCATTATTAATATCTATTTCGACTATATCAATAGGCATTTCTTTTTCTAAATTTTTAATTGCACTATTTACACTAGTTAGAGATTTCTTAATTAAATCAATTTGTCTTACATTAGATAAATAAGTCATATCTTTAGGTTTTATCGCTTCTAAATTTAATTTTTTAATAATCGCATCTTTTAAACTATCTAAACCATTTTCATTTATCGTATTTCCAATAATATAATCTTCTTCAATACTAATTTTTTTATCTAAATCACTTTTGTTAACAAAAATTATTCTTTTATTTAAATCAACATTTTTAATTAAATCATTTTCTTCTTTACTTAAAACCTCATTATTATTTAAAACCACTATTACTAAATCGGCTTTATTTAAAGCATCTAAACTTTTTTTAACGCCAATCTTCTCTACAATATCTTTGGTTTCACGAATTCCGGCGGTATCTATGAAATTTACTAAAAAACCATTTAAGTTAATTGAACCTTCGACAATATCCCGAGTTGTCCCCGCAATATCCGTAACAATGGCTTTATCACTACCTAAAAAGGTATTTAAAATACTACTTTTTCCCACATTTGGTTTACCAACTATGGCAATATCGATTCCTTCTTTAATTAATCGACTGTTTCTTGTATTACTTAAAAGTTTTTCAATATCTTTTTGAACATCTTTTAATTTAGGAAGTAATGTTTCATTAGTAACTACTTCAATATCTTCATATTCTGGATAGTCGATATTAACTTCAATATTTGCCATTACTTGAACGATGTTATCCCGAATTTTTTTCACTCTTTTAAATAAATTACCATCAAGATTAGCTAGAGCTAAAGAACGTGCATTATCGGTTTTGGCATTAATTAAATCATTGACGGCTTCGGCTTCCGTTAAATCTATACGCCCATTCATAAAGGCTCTTTTTGTAAATTCACCAGGTTCCGCTAAACGACAGCCATTATTTAAAAGTAGTTCTAAGATTCTATTAGTTGTATTAATTCCCCCATGACTATTTATTTCAATAGTATCTTCCATAGTATAGGTTTTAGGTGCCAACATAAGAGTTACTAAGACTTCATCAACTTTTTCATTTTTATCATAAATAAAACCATAATGAATTGTATGTGATGCCCATTTAGTTAAATCGTGACCTTTAAAGATTTTACTAACTATTTTTAAAGTATCTTTGCCACTTACTCTGATAATAGAAATGGCCCCAACTCCTAAAGAGGTACTAATAGCACATATAGTATCTTCCATAAATATTCTTCCTTTCCGCCTTATATTAGCACATTTTAGTAAAAATTGCATTAAAAAACCTATTATTTAAAATAGGATTTCTTATTTTATCAGTTTTCTAAAATAATTACACTAATCTAATGATTTATAATAATTATCAATTATTTCATTTTGTTTATCTTTAATTAATACTAACTTTCTTATTAAGTTATTTATTTCAACATCATATTCATGATTTTTTTCTAAATAAGATATGGATGATTCGGCTTTTTCTAATATATCTTTATTTTCAATTCTTAAAGTTTCTAATCTATTAATAATTTCATTTAATTTCTCTTGATATTCTTTTTTATCTTGATTATTTTTTGCTAATTCTTTTAAATCTTCATATATATTTTTTAAATCTTTTATGATTGGTAAATAATCTATATCACATTCTAATAATAATAAAGCATAAAAAATATAAATTACTACAGCCAAAAGTTCAAACAAAATTGTAAATAAAATTTGAACAGTTATATTTGTTTCTACATTTTCCTTAACATCTTCAAGATTAACTTCTATTTTTCTAATTATTCTGAAGGCTTCATTTGTTAGAGATTCTAAATATAAATCTTTATCTTCTAAAACACTATTTTCTTCTGGAATTATTAAAGAACTTAAATCCATATTATATAATTCTTCAAAAGAATATTCTTGATAATCACTTAAATCATACTCGGTAAATGTTCTTTTACCTTCAGTAACTACTGGACCATAATCTAAAACATATAAACTATCATCTCTAGTTGGGGTATATTCTTCAGTTATTACATAAGGTTCTTTATCAAGAGGATTATAAGTTGTAGTAGTTGTCATAAATGTTGTTGTTTTTTCTGTAGCAACCCATTTACCTGATTTAAGGGCCACAAAGGCAAGAAAAGTTGCTAAAGCGGAATTAAGTATTAATTTTAAACTATTTTTTGATAAACTTTTAAGTATCTCTTTTTTATCATTTGGCATGGAAATGTGATTATTAACTTCATTATAAATTTGTTCAATGCAATAGGCATAATCATATATTTTTCTATCCAAATTATCAAGTGCTAACTTTCTTTTTTCCGAATTAATTCCCTTACTATTTACAATAGCCATAATTAAATCACTATCGGCATAAGTTGCCTCAAAACCTTTGGAAGCAATTTCTTTAGTTTTTATACTAATTAATTTATTTTTTTCATCTCTTAAATCAATTTGTTCAATATCTTTTCTAACTAATTTATCAATATAATATTTATCTACTTCACCAAGTTTATTAAGTAATGTACTATAACAAAACATTTCTATTTCTTCTTTAATAAATAAGTAAACTACACTATATATTTCTTCAATAGCAGGACCTTCAACCGCATAATCTAAAGTTTTAGAACTATGTAAATTTTTTAGTACTTGTTCAATTTTAATTTGATATTTAGTAAAATTTTCTATACTTTTATTATCACTTTCTAAAAATTCTTTAACTAATTTAGTAGTATGATATGCCATAACATAGATTTCATAATCTAATAATTTATCATATAATTTATTTAATTCATTGATAGAATTTGTATAACCTTGTTCTAAAAATGCTGTTTGACCTAAGGCTAAACTCGGACTGGTAAAATCATAACTTTTTTGAACATCAGTTTTATTTTTATTAATAATATCTTCTTTAATTCTTATAAATTCATCCATATTAAAACCAATAGTTTTTAACTCATTTATTCTTCTATTTACTTTTTGTAATGTTACATTATATAAAATTGCTTTATCCATAATAAAAATACCCCCTTAGAGTGCTTAATATTCTAACACAGCCCATAATGTTTGTCAATTGAGTCAAAATTGCATTAAAAAACCTATTATTTAAAATAGGATTCTTATTTTTATTATTCTGGCTTAATAACAACATGACGATTTGGCTCTTCGCCTTCACTTTCGGTTTTAACTCCTTTGAAATCTGTTAAAACATTGTGAATAATTCTTCTATCATAAGCATTCATATTATCTAAATGCACTTCAACTTTAGTTTTACTTACTTCTTTAGCTAATTCTTTTGCCATTCTTTCTAATCTTTTTTGTTGTTTTTCTTTATAATTTTCGACATCTAAATTAAGATATGGGCGAATATTAAATTCTGTATTAATTTTTTGTTTAACAATAACTTCTAAAGCTTTTAAAGTATTACCACTTTTACCAATTAAAACCGGGTTATTATCAGAGTAAATTTTAACATACATTACTCCTTCCCGCATTTTTGATTCAAAATTAACGGTTAAGCCCATATTAGTAAGTAATTCTTCTAAATATTCTTTGATATAATCTAATAATTCAGTTTTTAAATAAGCTTTAACTTCATAACTAGAATTCTTATTAAATAAACCATTTTTCTTTGCATTATAGGTGTAATAAAAATCATCTTTAGAGACATTATTTTCACTACATATTTCATCTAGTATAACATCTAGTTCTTTACCTTCTTTAGTTATTATTTCCATACTTCATACCTCTTTTAATTTCTAATTTATCTTTAATTTTTATTTTTTTATCTTTATCTTTGTTATTTTTATCTTTCTTTGATGGTTCACCACTTAATTTTTTAAATATAAAGGTTTGAACCGCAATGAAGGCATAAGTGATAATCCAGTAGAACGCTAACGCTGTTGTTAATGAGAAACTTGTAACTACAATCATTATAACCATAATATTGGTCATCATATTCATTTGACTTTGCATTTCCGGAGTATTCGTTGTTGATGCTGCAGTCGAACGCATTGAATACTTAAATGAGAAATAAGTTGATACTCCAATTAAGGCAATTAATAAGATATATAAATAATTACCATTAGCAAGTCCGACAGAAGGGGTCATTCCTAAATTTAAACCAAATAATTTATCTTCGAAGATGGCTGGTACCCGATTGATGGCTTGTAAGAATGCAAAGAAGATTGGTAATTGTAAGAACGCTACTAAGCAACCACTCATTGGTTTAACATCATATTTTTTATAAATACCCATCATTTCTTGACTTTTCATCATCATGGAATCCCGATCATCACGACCCCGATATTTAAGTTCTAACTTTTGCATTTCCCGTTGCACTTTTTGCATGTTCCGACTTTGTTTATGATTTTTATAGGAAAAAGGTAATAAAATTAAACGAATTAATAAACCCACTATAATTAAGGAAATACCCATATTACCTACTAACTTACCTAAAAATAAGATTAAGTACGCTAGAGGTTTTACAAATAGAAATTCCCAAATACCACTGGCTTTGTTGGAAGTTATTTTAAAATTACTACAACTTGGTAACTTATCAAATGGTATTTTTAATTCTTGACCGTGTTCTTCATATATTTTATATAATTCTGTATTAGCCTCTGGTTTACATAAAATATTATTCGGTAAATTTTGACCGGTTTCTTCAAATTTAATTATTTCATTTTTATCATTTGTTAGATAATCCTTCGCTCCACAACCACTAGTAAATAAGACTAATGTTACTAATAATATTGTTAGTATTTTATTTTTCATCTTTTTCTCCTTTATTTAATAATGATATTAGTTCTTTTTCTCTTTCTTTAAAATCTAAATCTAATATCTCCTTCTTACATATTATAATATAATTCCGATGATTTTTAAATAATTTATAGTTATTATCAATAATATTCCTAACTTGTCTTTTAATTTTATTTCTGATAACGGCATGACCAACTTTTTTACCAACAGCAATTCCATAATTATTTTTAAGATAATCTTTTTCTAAATAACAAACCATATAATATTTATTTTTTAATCTTACGCCATTATTTATAATATCATTAAATAAAGTATTGGATTTAACGACATCTCTTTTTTTCATCATTAAAAAAACCCGTAAGAAACTATTTTGTTAATTCCTTACGACCTTTCCGACGACGATTATTAATAATCTTAGTTCCTTTACGAGCAAAGAAACCATGTTTTTTAGCCTTTTTACGATTATTTGGTTGATATGTTATTTTCATAATTTCACACCTCTTTCTCCATAAGTGCCCTTATTATAATATTTTTAAGGTTGCTATGTCAAGAAAAATCCGTCCTAAATTATACTATATATATTTAGGATAATACCAAACAATGTTAAAATGATTTTTTATGTTAATAACTAGCTAGTTTTCAACATTATTTTTAAATTTCATCAATAATCATGGGATTATTATCTAATTCATCTACAATATCTTCTAGTAAAATACCTTCATTAAGTTTCGTATTCACATAATCTTCTATTTCAAATTTATCTTTATTTAAAAATGGAGGATAACTATCAAACATTAAATTAAGATTATTTAAACCAATACTAGTCATATAATTTATTAAATTAATTATGTCTTCATAACTTCTTTGCATTATATAAGGATTACCTACAACTATATTTCTAATCATACTAGGACTACAATTAATATTTACGAATAAATCAATAATTTTATTAAAATCTTCTAAATTATCATCATTTATAAATTCTTCTATATTCTTTATATCAATATCTCTTATTCCTAGTTCTACTAATTTATCTAACATTTTCTTTTTCCTCCTCTGCTTCATATGGATACATTAATAATAATTCTTTTTTAGATACTCCGAATTGTTTTATAAATTTTTTTTCATTATAAAATAAATATCTATAATTTTGTCTATTAATAAGGATTCCTTTATCTTTAAAATAATTATATCTAGCATAACTTAATTTCACACTTTGAATTAAATGCTGTGATAAATTAATAATAAAATCTAATCCTATTTCTCTATAAAAATCTATTTTTTGACTAATATTTTCGATTGAATAACCATATATTGCAGGTAAAGATACGGTCATTTCTATTACTTGTTTTTTTGTATAACCAATGCTTATTAAATCTTCTATTTTTTGACTAATATTTTCAATTGAGTAACTATATATTGCGGGTAATGATATAGTCATTTTTATTACTTGCTCTTTTGTATATCCAAGACTTATTAAATCATCTATCTTTTGTTTAATATTTTCGATTGAGTAACTATATATTTGTGGTAATGATATAGTCATTTTTATTACTTGCTCTTTTGTATATCCAAGACTTATTAAATCTTCTACTTTTTGTTTAATATTTTCAATTGAATGACTATATATTTGTGGTAATGATATAGTCATTTTTATTATTTGCTCTTTTGTGTATCCAAAACTTATTAAATTATCTATCTTTTGTTTAATATTTTCGATTGAGTAACTATATATTTGTGGTAATGATATTGTTATCTTTATTACTTGCTCTTTTGTGTAGCCAAGACTTATTAAATCTTTTATTTTTTGACTAATATTTTCAATTGAATAACTATATATAGCAGGTAATGTTATAGCTATTTTTATAATATCATTTTTATTATAGCCATTTTCTAAAAACCATTGATTATTCTTCTGAATATTTTTATATAAAGTTGAAGGTAACCATTTACAAAATGTAAGTGAATTAACAATTTTATCTATCTCTTCTTTTTTGAAACCAAATTCTAACATGTATTTATACATTTCTTTCATTATTCTAACCATTCCTTTCATATAATATTTATATTTTAATAACAAATATAGAAAAAAGCATTAATTATTTAAATTATAAGTAATTTTTAATTTCTATTTTCTTATTCTATTTCTAATTAAATTACGCATTGTACAATTATTCAAAAAATCATAACCAAATTTTTGTAATTGAGATAAATTAATAATTTGTAAAACTCGATTATTAAATAAGAATCCATCTCCGGTTTCTTCTAAATTAATTAGATTAATTTCTTGAATAGAATTATTATGAAAAAGGAAACGGTTTCCTACTTTTCTTAAATTAGGAAGATTAATTATTTTAAAACTGTTATTAAAGTAAAAAAAATTATTTTTAACTTTTTTTAAATTTGGTAGAAAAAGTTCTTTTAAAGTATTATTAAAGTAGAAAAAATCACTTCCTATTTCTTCTAAATTTGGTAATATTATTTTTCTTAAATTTTTATTACAAAAAAAGAATTCGTTTCCAACTTTTATTAAATTAGGCATTATTAATTCTAGTAAAGTATTATTATATTTTAAAAAATAATCTCCAATTTGTTCAACTTTTAAATTTTCTAATTTAATTATTTTATTGTTTTCATTTAGTAATATATTTATATAATTACCATTCTTTAATGTTAATTTTATATTTTTTCCTATTTCTTCTCTTAATACTTCTACTTTTTCAATATCTTGTACTGTTTCTATAAAGGAATCTTTAATTTTTTTATCATATAATATAATTTTTTTATTTACTAAATCTAATATAAAATAATCAAATACTATATATTTTTCTTTATCATATCTTTTAACTGTAAAATTATCAATTATAATATTATTTGGACAATAATAGATATTATCTATTTCATAATTATATTTATAATACTTGCCATCATTCGCTCTTACATAACCTTCAATTTCAAAGCCATTATTTATATGTTCTTGTACTAAGCTATATTCATTAGCAAAACTTTCTGTTAAGCCAGGAATTATATTATCTAAATTATTGGAAAATGTCGCATCAGGATTATTAACAATATGATTATATCTATTTTTAATTGATAATGTATGAGATTTGTCTTTAGTAAATTGAATACTTATAACACTTGTGCCATACTTATCTTGCCTTTTTGGTGTTTGATAATCTTCTCTTTTTATTTCAAAAGCATCTTTTTTGACTGCAAAAAAGACATAACATCTATCTAATCTTCCACCATTAAATGTACATAATTCTTCACCAGGAGCATAGTATTTTTTAAATTTTTGAATATCTTCTTCACTATGACATTCAAATAAATCATATCCTATTTCATTCAATAATTCTCTAGGAGTTTTGTTTTTATTTATAGTCTTTATATTTTCTATATTAACTAAACTATAGATATAATTTTTAAATTCATATTCTAAATCTTGATCTATTATATCTATATACAAATTATGACTAGGTTCAAAGTTATTTAATAGCAAATTTAAAAGCAAACCATTTGTTTCTAAAATGGTAGAAAAATTATCCCTACAAAAGTGAGCCATTTGTTCGCCATATAATTTTTTAATAATTTTTAAATCGCTTTTCATAAACATCTTTCGTATTATAACAGAAAATGAATATTTATTTAACATTTTTTTATTAAATTATTAAATTTATTGTTAATAACTACCTAGTTTTCAACATTATTTTTACTTTTCTAATTAATTAAATTAAGTTGTTAAATATGAATTGTTATTAAAAATATCTATTTTTCCTAGATTAGACCTAGATTTCTGGAGTTTTCCACACTTTCAACATTTAAGAAATTAACTAAACTTTCTAAAAATGTTAAAAAGTTAATTAAAATTTGTTGAAAATGTTAATAACTTTGTTTATTATAGTTATTACCTAGGTTAATTGTGTGGAAAACTTTGTTAGAAAAAAATAATTGTAAGTTTTCTCTTGTATTGAAAAATGATTTAATGTTAAAATGATTTTGGGATATGTATATGATTGTGGGGTGAGGTATTGAAAACACAAGAAATTTTTCAAGAGTTTCTAAAACTTATTCAAGATGAAGTAAGTTCTAGTACTTATTCAGTTTGGTTCAATGATCTAGAACTAATATCTATGGATGAAGATAAAATTGTGATTAAAGTACCTTTACAACCACATAAACAAGTTTTAGGGGTAACTTATATAGATATTATTGAAGATAAAATATTTGAACTAACAAATAAAAATTATAAATTTGAATTTTATACCCAAACTGAGTTAGATGAAATGGCTACGAGTATTGAAAGTAGTAATCCATCTAATAAAGAAGAGACACCAAAAGAAAAAGCAAATGAAGAACACTGGGAAACAAACTTAAAACCAAACTTAAATTTTGATAATTATGTGGTTGGCGAATCTAACCGACTTGCCTTTATCTCGGCGATGAATGTGGCTCAGTCACCTGGAACTATCAGAAATCCTTTATTTATCTATGGAAGAAGTGGGATTGGTAAAACCCATTTAATGCACGCGATAGGTAATTATATAACCGAACATTCTGATAAAAAGGTTTTATATACAACCAGTAATGATTTTCGTGATGAATATGCGGTTATATCGAAGTTAGAAAAAGGTAATGAAACCATTGAATACGCCAATAAATTTAAAAATAAATACCGGAATGTCGATGTCTTAATAATTGATGATATTCAATTTCTAGTCGGTGCGGAACTTACTCAACAAGAATTCTTCTATACTTTTGAAACTTTAAATCAAGCGAATAAACAAATAATTATTTCAAGTGACCGAAGTCCGGATGATTTAAAGAAAATTGAAGAAAGGCTTCGAAGTCGGTTTAAATGGGGCTTACCTGTTGATATTTATCCACCGGATTTTGAACTTAGATGTGAAATTATTAAACAAAAGTTGCAAAATACCATTATTAAAGACCGAGTTAATCGAGATGTTATTGAATATATTGCCAATGGTTGTCCAAATGATGTGAGACATATTGAAGGTACAATTAATAGACTTCTTGCCTATACCGCGATGATGACACCAGAGTATATTGACTTAGATTTTGCGATTGAAGCTTTAAAAGATACCATTAATAATAATATCTTCCAGGAAAACACCATTCCCCATATTCAAAAAGTCGTCGCTGATTATTTCCATATAACAGTTGAGGATTTAAAAGGGAAGAAGCGTAGTAATAACATCACAAGACCAAGACATATAGCTATGTACTTATGTAGGACAGAAACGGAAGAAAACCTCGTTAAAATCGGCTTTGAATTTGGAGCTAGAGACCATTCCACAGTTATTGCTAGTTGTGAAAAAATCAAAAATGAACTCCAAAATAATACCACATTAGATAACCTGTTAAAAGAAATTAAATCGAAGTTGTAATAATGTGGAAAAAATAGAAGTTATTAACACCTTGAAAATAAGGCAAAAAATTAAATAAATAGAAGTTATTAACATTTTCAACTATATAATAAACATAATCTTAATTATTAATAATAAAAACGAAAAAGGAAAGAAGGAGATAATATGAAATTTGTTATTGATAAGAATATTTTATTAGAGGCTCTTACTAATGTTTCAAGAGCGATTGGGTTAAGAACAACAATTCCTATTCTTAATGGAATAAAATTTGATTTAACTAAAGAAGGATTAAGTTTAACTGCTAGTGATTCGGAATTAACAATTAAAATAACTATACCAGAGAAAGATATTAAAAAAATCGAAGAAGAAGGAAGTATGATAATTCAAAGTAAATATATTCTAGAGATTATTAGAACTATGCCAAGTGATATTATTAACTTTGCTTCAGAAGATAATAAAATAAAGATTTATACCGATTATAATGAATATAACTTAAATTGTTATGATATTAATGATTATCCACATATTTCTTTAGAAGAAGGTAAAGAACCAATAAAAATAAAGGCGGAAACCTTAAAAGAAATCATTAATGAAACATCTTATGCCGTATCAACTCAAGAAGTAAGACCACTTTTAACAGGGATTAATCTTAAAATAATTGGTGATAGTTTAGAATGTATTGCCACAGATTCCTATCGTTTAGCTAAGAAGAATGTTAAATTAGATAGTATTGTTAACACACCAGTAAATATTGTTATACCAGGTAAAAGTATCAATGAACTTGAAAAAATGTTAAGTGGAGAAGATGATGTTATTATGCATATCTTTAGTAACAAAATCTTATTTCAATACAAAAATATTCAATTTCAAACTAACTTATTAAATGGAACATACCCAGATACCAATCATTTTATTCCATCAGAATTTGCTTATATGATTAATTTGGATTTAAGAAGTTTCAATGATGCGGTCCATAGAGCATCAATTCTTGCCCAAAGCAAAGATAAAAATATTGTCAGGGTTTTAATTGAAGATAAAATTATGGTTATATCATCAAGTGCTAGTGAAGTCGGAAAAACTGATGAAAAATTAAATATTGAATGCAGTAATAAAGAAAAATTAGAAATATCATTCTCCTCAAGATATATGCTTGAAGCCTTAAAAGTTATTAAAGATGATAATATTTTACTTTTAATAAATAGCGATGATAAGCCTATTTTAATTAAATCTGTTCAAGATGAATCATTACTAGAATTAATATTACCTGTAAAAACTTATTAAAATTAAGGTTGTTATGCGTAGTAATAATCTAGAATATTCAGATATATTTTCGGATAAAGCTTTAATACAAATGATTATCTGTGGTTTTATATATGTTTATAGTTTAGATAATGTGCCAAACGAGATAATTAGTAAAGTAATTAAATTAATAAAAAAAAATAATTTCTTTGGATATCCCGAGAATCCTAATTACTTATTTGATTATATTAAAGTTTTAAAGGAAATGGGGTTAGAGGTTGATTTAATTGAAAGAATTGTTGATTGTAGTAGTGATGTAGTTGAAAATGTTTTAGGTATATCTAAGACAAGAATAAGAGAGAAATTGGACTAAATGTTCAATTTTTTGATGAAAAAATATTTCCCGGGAAATAATTCGACAATTTTTTTGAATTAAATGTGTTATAGTAGAGCCTAATTTCAGGAGGCAATATGGAAAATTATTTAATTACGAAAGATACGGTAGCAATTTTAAAAAAAGATAAACAAACCATAATTTATGATGTGGAAAACTACCGAGTTATTAACAAAAATATTAAAACTGTATTAAATTTGAATTGTAATTTTTATGGTAGTACCTTAATCGGAAGAAAGAAAAGTGCTGAAAATATCTTAGATATTAAGTATAAAGTACCAATTGTTTTAGATGAGGCAAGTGATATTACTTTATTACAACTTAGTTCTTTAAGAAAAGATGAGACTATTTTATTAGTTTTAAATAAGATTGTAAGTTATCAAGAAATGATGGATAAACTAATTATAAAATGTATAAATAGTCAAGTATTTGAAGTAAATATCTCTAAAAATTGTTTTGAAAAATTATTATTAAATTCATTTAAATTAAATAATGTTTTAAAATGGCGAAAAAGTGTAAATTTGCTTTAAAAAGTCCATTTTTTATGTTATAATTATTAATAGGTACGGGAGTACTTAAAATACAGTTTTATTAAAATATGATTAAAAGAAGGGCATAATATGAAAATTAACACTTTGAAACTTCATAATTTTCGTAATTACGAGAATCTTAATTTAGAATTTAGTGATAATTTAAATATTATATATGGTGAAAATGGAGTAGGAAAGACCAATTTAGTGGAAGCTATCTATGTGTTGTCTTTAACCAAGTCATTTAGAACCAATGATGATCATAATTTAATCAAAACAGGTAATGTAAGTACTAAAGTAGAAGGAAGTGTAACATTAAATACCACCAATGATTATGAAGTAATAATAAGTAAAGAGGGTAAAAAAGTTAAAATTGATAATAATTTGGTATCAAGATTATCCGATTATATATCAAAAATTAATATTGTTTTATTACAACCCGAAGAACAAATTATCTTTAATGAAGCCCCATCAAGTCGGAGAAAGTTATTAAATATTGAAATTAGTCAATTAAAACCTGATTATATTATTTATTTGAATAACTATAATAAAATATTGAAGCAAAGAAACTTTTATTTAAGAGAAGCCTATATTAATGGCAATCGTAGTCAAGAATATTTAGATATTTTAACGAATAAATTAATTCAATATGGTTTAAAGATTTATGAATATCGTCTTGATTTTATTGAGAAGATAAATGCTTTAATTACCAAAAAATATCAAGAAATATTTGAATATGGTGAGTTAACTATTAAGTATAATTCGGACTATAAAAATAAAAGCAGTGAGGAAATATTTAAGAATTATCAAAAAATGTATGATCGGGAAGTTGTAATGGGTAAGACTTTATCCGGAATCCATCACGATGATATAATTTTTATTCTTGATGGTAAAGAAATAGGTAAATGGGGTAGTAATGGCCAACAAAAAAATGCTATTTTTGCCTTTAAACTAGCTGAATTAGAGGTAATTAAAGAAGAAAAGGGTAATTATCCAATATTAATTTTAGATGATTTATTTAGTGCTTTAGATAATAAAAAAATTAAAAATATTGTCAAACTCTTAAATAATGATATTCAAACATTTATTACAACAACAGAATTAAGTCGCATTAATAAGAAATTATTAGTAAATGCTAAGAAATTTAATGTTAAAAATAATGCAATTAGGGAGGTATAAAAATGGAAGAAGAAAAAAATTTACATTATAATGAAAGTGATATTCAAGTTCTAGAAGGCCTTGAAGCCGTTAGAAAAAGACCTGGTATGTATATTGGAACTACTGATGTTAAGGGACTTCATCATTTAGTATGGGAAATTGTTGATAACTCGATAGATGAAGCTTTAGCGGGTTTTTGTAATCATATTGAGGTAATTATTAATAAAGGTAATTCTATTACAGTTAAAGATAATGGTCGTGGTATTCCAGTTGGTATTCATCCAAAAACAGGTATTTCTACTG
>CANQHT010000022.1 GCA_947623705.1 uncultured Bacilli bacterium | reverse complement strand
TGTTCAACAATATTTGTTCTTGAAGTTTTAAAAAGCAATGCCATTTGTTGTTGAGATAACCAAACAGTTTCATTTTCTAATTTTACATCAATTTTAGTTTCTCCATCATCTGATTGATAAATAATGATGTTATTAGATTCATTTTTATTATTCATTTTCTCTCCCATACTATAACAAAAAAGGAATGTTAATCATTATAATAGATTATCCATTCCTTAATATTTGAATTATAAATATAAATTACTGCTATATATCTTATTTACCACAGCAATTTTTGTATTTCTTACCACTTCCACAAGGACATGGATCATTTCGTCCAACTTTTGTTACTCTTTTAGGAGTACTTTTTACAGTTTCTTTACCATCATTAGCAACTCCCTTTAAAGTTTGTTTTCTTTCGGTATTTTGTCTAACTTCCGCTTTAAGTAAGAATTGGGCAGTTAAGTCTTCAATTTTGATTAATAAATTATCAAACATTTCAAATCCTTCCATAGTATACGCTTGAATTGGATTAGTTTGACTATAACCACGAAGCCCTATACCTTCTTTTAAATGTTCCATGGCACTCATATGTTCAACCCAGTTAGAATCAATTATTTTTAAAGATATGGCTTTTTCAAATTCATTCATTAATGGCGCATCAATCATTTTCTTTTCATAATCAGCAATAACTAAATCATAAATTTTATCTCTTAATTCTTCATCATCTAAAGATTCAACATCTTTTAATTTTAAATTATCATTCTTTAAATAGTTGGCATTGACATATTCCACTAATTCTTTTTTATTTTCACTAGTTAATTTACCATTCTCAGAATAATGACTTTCCACTAAATTAGTAATTGTATTTTTAAATACCCCAAGTATACTTTCGTGAATATTATCTTCTTCTAAAATTTCGTTTCTTCTATTATAGATAATTTCTCTTTGTTCATTTAAAACATTATCATAATCAAGTAAAGTTTTTCTAATATCGTAGTTGTTTCCTTCAACTTTCTTTTGAGCGGTTTCAATACTCTTAGTTAAAGTTTTAGAACGAATTGATTGACTTTCATCAATACCTAAACTTGTTAACATATTTTTAATTCTCTCGGTACCAAAACGACGCATTAAATCATCTTCAAAAGATACAAAGAATTGACTTTTACCGGGATCTCCTTGACGGCCTGCCCGACCACGAAGTTGGTTATCAATACGTCTTGATTCATGTCTTTCCGTTCCAACTACACAAAGACCACCAAGTTCTTTAACGCCTTCACCTAGTTTAATATCGGTACCACGACCAGCCATATTTGTGGCAAGAGTGATAGCACCTTTTTCACCAGCTTTAGCAATAATTTCGGCTTCTCTTTCATGATTCTTCGCATTTAATACTTCGTGTTTTAATCCAGCTTTTTTAAGTAAACCACTTAAATATTCATTGGCCTCAACAGAAATAGTACCAATTAGAATAGGTTCACCAGTTTTATGAATTTCTGTAACATACTTAATAATTGCGTTATATTTACCTTTACTAGTCGCATATACTAAATCAGCATAATCTTCTCTTATAACTGGCATATTTGTAGGTATTTCAATAACATACATATTATAGATATTTCTAAATTCTTCTTCTTCAGTTTTAGCAGTACCTGTCATACCAGATAATTTTTTATACATTCTAAATAAGTTTTGGAACGTAATTGTTGCCATAGTTTTGGTTTCCGTATTAATGGTAACGCCTTCTTTGGCTTCAATCGCTTGATGAAGTCCATCACTAAATTGACGGCCATGCATTAAACGACCGGTAAATTGGTCAACAATGATTACTTCATCATCTTGGACAACATAATCAACATCTTTTTTAAATCCATAATTGGCTTTTAAGGCTTGATTTAAGTGATGTACTAAAGCCGTATTATCTAAATCATAAAGATTTTTTAAATTGAATATTTTTTCAATTTTTTTACTACCTTCTTCAGTTAAAGAAACATTTTTAGTTTTAACATCAATGTCATAATCTTCAACATCTTTTAATTTTTTAACGGCGCGATCAGCATCAACATAAAGATTACGCGAATTCATTTGACCACCACTGATAATAAGTGGGGTTCTCGCTTCATCAATCAAAATAGAATCGACTTCATCGATAATACAATAATTAAGTGGTCTTTGAACTCGATCTTCTTTTCTTACGACCATATTATCTCTTAAATAATCAAAACCAATTTCATTATTTGTTGAATATAAAATATCTTTACTATAGGCTTCTTGTTTTTCTTTTGGACTCATTTCTCTTAAGTTAACACCAACAGTAACTCCTAGTAAGTCATAAGCAGGGCCCATCCATTCGGCGTTCCGACTAGATAAGTATTCGTTAGTCGTTACAACGTGAACACCTTCACCAGTTAAAGCATTAACATAAGCCGGAAAAATAGTTGTTAAAGTTTTACCTTCACCAGTTTTCATCTCCGCAATATTACCATAATGAATTGCTAGACCACCTAAAAGTTGAACATAATAAGCTTTTTCACCAATAGTTCTATAAGCGGCCTCTCTTGCAAGAGCAAAAGCCTCAACTAAAATATCATCTAAAGTTTCACCATTTTGAAGTCTTTCTTTAAATTCATTAGTTTTTTTTTGAAAATCACTATCTTTTAATTTTTGCATTTCTTCATCTAATGCAACAATTTGATCAGCTAGACTTTCAAATCTTTTTAATTCTTTATACTCACTATTTAATAATTTTTTAAATAATCCCATAATCCACCTCAACAAATATTATATCATACCAAGAAAAAAGATTAAACAAATTTGTTTAACCTTTACTAGCAAATTTTAGATATTAATTTATTTAACATTAATTATTCCGTATTTATTATCTTTTCTTTTATATAATACTGATACACATTCTTCATCAACATTTTTAAAAACAAAGAAATCATGATTTAATAAATTCATTTGTAAAATGGCTTCTTCTTCATCCATTGGTTTAGTATCAATATCTTTTCTTTTAACAATACTAAAGTTTTCTTCTTCCTCATCTTCAAAGTCTAAACTCATTTCGGGAATTTCGACTCTTTCATAACGATTCTTAAGTCTTGTTTTATTCTTTCTAATTTGTCCTTCTAATTTATCGACCACTAAATCAATTGAGGCATATAAATCTTTATCGGAAACCTCTGCTCTTAAAATAAATTTATTTAATGGTATTGTTACTTCAATAGATTGTAAATTGTTTTTACTCCGAATTAAAACCTTACATTCAATGTCCTTAGCATTCTCGTAGTACTTGTTTAATCTATCAAGTTTTTCTTCAATATAATCCTTAATAGACTTCGTTACTTTTAATTTGTCTCCTCTAATGTTGTATTTCATCATTAATCACTCTCCTAACTTAAGTATATCAAACTTTTACGAAAACAAAAAGAGAAACTTTCACGTTCTCTATCTGCGACATTATAAATCCAATATTATTACTTCCAAAATATCATCTTAGTTGTCGAATGACTCGGTGTATACATAAAACAAGTTAGTTATTAGACATTAGTCTTTTGTTCTTCAACAACATCAATGGCTTGTAATCCTTTAGATGTTTCCACTAACTTGAAATTTACAAGGGCACCTTCACTCAAAGTTTTGTAACCATCCTTGATGATTGCTGAATAGTGAACAAAGATATCTTCTAAATCTTCATATTCAATAAAACCATAACCTTTATCATTATTGAACCACTTAACTTTTCCATGCATACATCCCACCTCTTTTCTTCGTAATTTAATTATTACACACGATTATAAATAAAGGCAACAAAAATCGTGCGACAAAATTCGACACTTTTCTAAGATAGGACTTTTCCATAATACCAAATTATTAGAAAAAATAAAAGACTTTTTTTAACATTTTTTGTGAAACTTTTTATACTTAATGAGTATTTTCTTCTAAAAAATTGCTTATTAGTTAATTACTTTTATTTTTTTCTTTAACTTTTCACATACTTCCCTATTAAAATTAACATTTTCTTCTTCATCAAATATTTTCAAATCTTCATCTAATCTTGCTATTCTTTCACATTCAAGATAATAAGCATATATAACTTTTTCAATTGGGGCATATATAGCTATTTTCTCATCCCCTACATTATTTTTTTCAACTTTACCAATTTGATAATCAAGTATAAAATTAGTTAAATAAGTTTTAAATGTCGCATAAATATCTTGGCTTAACATTATTTCTTCATTTTTACTAAATTGATAGAAAATACTAGGATGTAAACCGCCGATTGTTTCAGAATTAACATTAAAATCTTCTTGTAATTTACTTAAAGAAAATGGTATTACAAAATTTTCTTTTTTTAAAATATTATTTGTTGAATTTAATTTACGATAATATATTCTTTCTAAAAATTTTTGGATAATATTGGGTAATTGATTTAAAATAAAGTCACGATAAAGATAGTAATTTATTAAAAACTGAGAATTATCTTCACTTTCTAAATATGCATAATGTCTATCTGTTTCCCTTTTTTGTTTTTCGGCTTCTTCTTTTTCTCTTCTTATTCTTTTATCATTTTTATTTAATATACCATTATAGATAGAATATAAATCTATATAATTATTGTCATTCATTTCTATTCTCCTTTTCTTAAGATGATATTATATTATATAGAAATTGAATTTACAAGATATTTAGAATTAGCATAATAAATAATTGTTATATATATTCTTTTTTATCTAAATATAACTTAATTAATAAATTAGAGGCATCATCAAAGTAATAATAATTTAATTTAGTTTTTTCTAAAATAGTAATAAATTCTTTTAAATTTTTACCATGTAAGTAGATATCTTTTTTATGATATTCTTTAATAAGATTTACTAAATTATTGATATTTGCATTGTTATAATTATATAAACTTACCTCTAGATTACCTTTATAATTGGTACTTAAAAAATAAAAATAAGTATCAGAACAAAAGATATATAAAGAATTTTTATTAATATTTAACAGTTTATCTTCTTTTAAATACTCTTGATGTTTATAATTTAATTCATCCATTGAATCCATGATTACTTTTTTATCTTCTTTGGTAATTAAACTATTTAATAATACTAAAATGCTACTATTAAACAAATTATTATTGATCTTTTTATTCTTTAATATTTGGCTCATCTTTAAAACAAATTTACTTTTGTCAATAATACGCCCATTTTGTAATGTCCCTTTATAAGGTTTAATTACATATATAGTAGCATCTTTCTTATTATATAAATTAATATAATCATCTAAAAATAAAATATTTTCCATTTGCATTCTCCTAAAAAAAGAAAGCCCGCTTATGGGACTTATCTTAATTAAATTCAGTTATTTTATTCCCGATAAATGTTTCAGGGTTAATTAGTTCATTATTATAATAAACTTCTAAAAGGAATGTTTTTTTATCATTCATTATTTCATTATTATTACTTGTACCTAAGATGTCACTTGTACTTACTTCATCATTAACATTAACTAAAATATCTTTTAAACCATAGTAGTAAGTTCTTAAATTACTTGAATGCTCTACTACTACAACTTTACCAAAGAACTCATCATCTAAAATGTCAGTTACTTTACCATCAAAGACTGCAAGAACATCAAAATCCGTATCACTTGAGTAAAGAATTCCCGTATTAGGTAAGTAAGTATTTTCATAATAAATTAAACTATTTTGTTGAGTTACTTCTTCCGCATCTTTACTATAAAAATGAATACTTAAATTAGCGGTATTTTCATTTATGGGACTCGCAATTAAATTTGAGGCTTCATCATCTTCATTTAAAACTGGTTCCTCATTCTTTTCCACTACTTCCGTGCCATAATCATAATCTTTTTCTTGTAAATCTGCACTACTACCTAGTAAAACAACTCCGACAAAGATACTTAAAGTAATTATTAAATATAATGTTGGTAAGACAAATCCTTTTAATTTTCTTTTCTTCATAATTCACCATCCTAATTAAAGTATTGGCAAATTTTTCTTCTTTATACTTAAATCGTTGTTATTTTTACATTTTTATAGTAATATTTTAAAATTTCTTCATAATTTTTACCGGCATTAGCCATTCCATTTGCCCCATATTGACTCATTCCCACACCATGACCATAACCTCTCGTGGTAATTGTAACCTTATCATTATTGATATTTATATCAAAATCCGTGGATCTTAAACCGAGTAGATTACGAAATACCGTACCTTTAAATTCTTGATCATTTACTTTTAGGGTATTAACCCGGTTAGTAGCACTTCTTTTGATATCGGTTATTTTTAAAGGACAATTAACTTTTAATTTTTGACAGACTTCACTTGCCGTAAATTCCTTTGTTACTTCAAAATTTTTTAAAGAACTATTATCATAGATAGAAGGAACACTTTGTAAATAATCTTTTTCTTCACTAAAAACTAAAGCCACATCTTCAGTATAACCATTACTCATCGCAAAATAATAAGACTCGATTACTTCATCATTATAAGTCATTATTTCGCCCTCTGTATCATTCACCGCTTCTTTGATTTTATTATAATATTTGGAAAAATCATTCGCCCATTTCTTTTGCATTTCTTCTATGGTGATATAACTTTGATTAGAAACATCCGTTACCACATCATATTCTTGGGTAGCATTTTCCATTTTATAAGTAGCATAAGTCCGAGATGCAACAGCTTGGGCTTTTAAGGCTTCGTAATTAAATGAGGCCGGCATTTCGGCAGCGACTACCCCAATAACATAGTCTTCTAATTCTAATTTATCAATATTATTAGTTTTGGTATCTAATACCGAAATATCTTTACTTGGAATTTCTTCCTTTTCGGATGGTTTAAAAAAAGCAGTATTTTCATTACTACTTACTATAATTAATACTAAACTTAATACTATCACTATGACTAATAATATTCTGTTTTGCATATTTTTCTCCTTTTAAATTATCACTATTATAAATTTAAAAAATCCCAAATAAAATTAGTTAATAAATAAGATATAGCCATACTTAAAGTCATAATTAAGGTAATGGCTTCAGCTCTTTTATTTTTCTTCATAAATTTTTCAAAATTTACACCCGATAACATAAATATACTTATAAACATACAGATAGCATATAAATATATCTTATAATTCATTATATGCTCCATTTTCATAGTCTATGATTTTATTAATTCTTTTAACATATCTTTCGGTATCAGCCGGTTTAGTTGAAATAAAGGTATCCACGATTTCCTTACATAAATCAATGCCTAAATTAGAACCAATAGCTAAAACATTTGCCCCATTATGATTCTTACCCTTGAAGGCATCATCAACAGATGTAGCCCTTACACATCTTACTCCTTTAACTTTATTCGCCGCGATTGACATTCCAACACCATTACCACATATTAAGATTCCAATGGCATTTTCATGGGATGCCACTAAACGGCCTAACTTAAAAGCAAAATCAGGATAATCATCTAATTCATAATTATCTAAATCAATTTCTAATACTTGTAAATCATTACTTTCTAAATAACTTTTTAATTCTTTTTTTATTTCCACCCCTAAATGATCTGCGGCAATATAGATTGTCAAATTAATCACTCTCCTTAAAGTTATTATATCATGAAGTATTATCTTTTTAGAATAAATTTCCTAATTTAAGACAAAAATTGTCAACAAAAAAGAACAATGTTCAAATTATTGTTCTTTAGAAAAACCATATTTTTTATTGAATTTTTCAATATTTCCAGTTTTCTTTGCTTTTCCTTGAGCTCCAGTATAAAATGGATGGCATTCACTACAAACTTCAACATGAATTTCATCTTTAACAGATTTAGTTTTAAAAGTAGCACCACAAGCACATTTAACTGTCGCATCTTTCATTTCTGGATGAATATTTGCTCTCATATTTCTCTCCTTCCGCCATACTTACTAATTTAAGCATAGTAACTTTCGTTCTTAAGTATTATAACATATTTTTTAAAACAATCAAGTCCTAGATGGAATGAATTATCATATCAGCAATTATCTTATGACCTTTATAATTAAAATAATAACTATTTTTACTAGCATAATAGTCTTCTGTTAACATTAAATCGTTAATATTAATAAAGATTGCGTCATATTTTATTGCAATATTTGATACTTCCGAATTTAAAATAATAGCATTGCTTTTATCTAAATAACTATTCTCATAAAAACCAACAATAATAATGGTTCCTTCCGTAATATCTCTTAACATATAAAGTAAATCATCATATTCTTTAATAAATTTATCTAAGTATTCTTTAGTTAAATCATCAGTCATCGCCATTTTAACTAGTTCTTCTTCCCCAATGTTAATAGTAATGATATCCGCTTTATGAATTAATTGTTGCATACTAAGTTTAGCATTATCTTTCGTAATATTACTTTTTAAATCTGTAATTAAATCATCTATTTTATAATTTTTATAACTGAAACTAGCATCATAACTTTTCAAAAGTTTTTTATTTTCAAAATATTCTTTTAAATAATCATTATAACTAATGCCATCAATGTTATAAGATGTTTCACCACTTGAAATAGCATCTCCTAAAGCGACGATATTTATTTTTTCTTCCCGATTAAAAAAGTAAATAAAATATGTTAAAAGAGTACTAACTAAAATAATTATTATTAATTTATATTTCCTTCGCAATTAAACCACCTAAAATAAAAAAATGTAGATTTCTCTACATTATATTTCTTCAATTTTTATTTTAGCACCAACATTACTTAATTTATGAATAATGTTTTCATAACCTCTTAAGATATAATCAATATCATATATAGAAGTTGTTCCTTTAGCAATAAGACCCGCTAAGATAAGGGCAGCTCCACCCCGAAGGTCAGTCGCATTAATTTTTGTACCAACTAATTCAGTTTTACCTTTAATTGTGGCTGTCCGATCATTGATTTCGACTTTAGCTCCCATATTTATTAAATGTGGATAATGACCAATACGATTTTCATAGATAGTTTCAGTTATTTTACTTACCCCTTCTGCTTGGGTTAAAAGAACACTCATTGGTTGATTTAAATCGGTTGGAAATCCCGGATAACCTTCGGTAACAATTTCAACTGGTTTTAAATTTTCACTTTTATTCATAATAGCATAATTCTTACCTAAAGTATATTTAACACCCATCGCATTTAGCTTTTCAAATAAAGCCCCATTATGTTCGGGAATAATACCTTCAATTTTTAAATTATCGCCAAGTAAAGCTCCCATTAAAATATAAGTACCTGATTCAATGCGATCCGGAATAACTTCAATTTCCGCACCATGTAATTTACTTACACCATCAATAGTTATGGTATCTGTACCGGCCCCACTTATTTTAGCTCCCATTTTATTTAAGAAATTCATAATATTAATTATTTCTACTTCTTTAGCGGCATTATGAATAATGGTTCTACCTTCCGCCATAACTGCGGCATACATGATATTAATTGTTGCACCCACACTCGCAAAGTCCAATGTAATTTCGGCACCCTTTAGGTGTTCCGCATTAAGAGTATATTTATGACCTCTTTTCGTAACTTTTGTTCCTAAAGCCTTAAATCCTTTTAAATGCAAATCAATAGGTCGTGAACCAATATTGCAACCACCCGGAAAATAAATTTCCACATGTTTATACTTACTTAATAAAACTCCCATAAAATAGTAAGACGCTCTTAAACGTACACTTAATTCTTGAGTTATTAAAGTATTCTTTAAATTAGTGGTATCAATTTTTATTACTTTACCATCTTGTTCTATATCACAATTAAGTAACTTAACAATATCAAATAAAGCATCCCGATCAGTAATATTAGGAACATTACTAATGGTACTTACACCATCAGCAAGTAGTGAAGCCGGAATTAAAGCCACCGCACTATTCTTGGCTCCCCCAATTGTAATTGTTCCTTTTAAAGGATAACCACCTTCAATAATAATTCTTTCCATACCATACCTTCTTTAAAAACATACACAAAGATATTTTCGATGAAACTACCTTTACTATTATTTATGCAATTTTCTGGGTTTTTGTGCTAGTTTAAAAGTCTAAATAATAGGAAGTGTATTTAAGTATTTTATAATTTGAAAACAAGGTATAAATACCGGTTTTCCTTAAGATTATCATACTTATTTTAAGGTATTTTGTCAATAGAATAAATTTACTTTTTAGAATACTAAGAACTTAGTTTTTAAGTATTCTAGGATATTTACATTGTTTGGACCAATTAAATCTTTTGTCAAGATATTGTTAACTAGAAAATAAATTAAAACAATCTCGAACAATATTAAAATAATATTAATTAAAATAAACATTTTTTTCGTTATATATTTAGGCATTTTTATCTAAATAGATTTCACAACTGGATATTTCACTCGCTGTTGTTTCAATATAACCATCAGTATAAGTTATATTAGTATCTATCCTTTCATTATTAATATTTTTACAACTACTACGTTCATTATTTAAATGGTATTCAATATTTGATGGTATCGATAACCTTTCAATATAATCATTTTTACCTTGGGTGTATTCTGTAAATAATCTTATGGTTACATCAGAGACTTGTTTAGCAAAATAGATGCGACAATTATCTTTCTTGTTAGTTTTTAATGTTATTTTATGCAATGTACTATCATAATTTAATTCATTATTATTATCACACTCATAATGGCTATAAACATAACCAAATACGGGAATATTATCAGTTAATTTATAGGTATCACTACCAATATCTTCTTCAATCATAACATCAACAGTTATATCAAACTTATTTTTTAAATCAAAATATATTGAACATACATCTTTTTCATTTAAAGTAACACTGGTATTATTTAAAGTATTATCATAGTTTAAAATAGAATTATTTTTACATTTATAACCATTATAGGTATAACCAATTGTAGGAATATCACTAACTAAATGATATTCACCATTATCATTAGCATTCTCTAAATAAACAAGTAAGACATAGTCATAATTTTTATCAAATATGTTACCCACTATTGCGTGAACTATAGGAATAGAATTTATGGATCGATAAAAAGCTAAAGAGGTAAATAAGTTAATTATTAAAATAGCTACTATTGCTCCGAGGCCAGAAAAAATTAAGTATTTCTTTCTTTTTTCTCTAACTTTAAAATTATTTTTTATATTATTAAAATAACTAATCGCCGAATTTTTAAAGTTCCGATAATAGTTTAAAAATTCGTTTTTATACTCTTCATATATAGTAATTATTTTTTCTTTCATATCTCTTCACTATTTATATAATGAAAAAAATTAATTGTTTTTATACAAAATTTATTTAAAAATATGAAATATTCCTAAAATAAGTAATAAAATAATACCTAAAATATTGCCATAAATGCCTAATTTTTCATGCGAATACTTACCAATTAAAAGGCCTAAAAAAGTAAAAGATGCCGCACAAAGGCTAAAAATTACACCTGATAAAATGACATCATTAGTAATGGCACTTAACCCAAGACCAGTCGAAAAACTATCTAAACTAACGGAAACAGATACTAAAAACATATTAAATAAGTTTAATTCAAAAAATTTATCATCTTGTTTGATTAACTCAATAATCATTTCTATCCCAATAAATAAAAGAATAATACCCAAAAGAAAATTAACATTGATATTTAAAAAAGTGATTATTTTACTACCTAAAAGTGAACCAAAAAGGGGCATAAAAAAGTGCATTATGCCAACAAGAGTACAAAGAAATACTATTTTTCTTTTACTAATATTAAATGTGCCAATACTAAGACATACGGAAAATGTATCCATAGATAAAGATATACCGATTAGAAATAAAGATAGAATTATTGACACATTATCACCTAATTAAATATATTTGCTAATCTTTAAATTTATTAATTATTTTAGAAGCATAAAATTCATATTCAGCATCATCTAAATTATTATTTTCATCAAGTAAACATAAAGGAGGAAATAAAACACACCACCAATTATGGCCTTTTCCTTCTCCAAGTGTTATTACTAAACTTTCATAATTACCGGCAGGATAGTTTAGACCTTTATAATTTTTATTGGGAAAATAATTATTACCAAAACTAACATTATAATTAACATTATATTTATCTAAAATACTATCTACTTTATCTAAATTATTATTGATAATATTTCTAGCTTCATCAATATTATTGGCTTTAACAATCATTTTATTAATTTCTTTTTGAACATCATCTTTAATTGTCATTTTTAATTCCTGATCAATTTTTTCATCACTATTTGCAATAATTCGAAATCTAATCGCATCATCAGGTATTAATATTTTTTCTTCTTCATTAACTAAAACTAATATAACCATTATAAAAAATAAAATAATTATCCCTTTTTTCATTTATATCACCTATAAATGTATTGCGATAATTATTTAAATTTTATTCAATATTTTATTTTGGAGAAAGAACAAGACGAGTACCTACTGAACCGCCAGATGCCCCATTATAATTGTTAAATGAAAATTGACCAGCAACAATTCCATAATTCCAACACCCACCTCTAATAAACCATGGTACTGAAGTAGAAATATATGTAGCAGCATCGGCATACCAACTATTATGGTTAATTGATCCATCTTTTTCATTATAAGAATAAAAAGGACCTAATTCTGCTGTTGCATCCCCAAGAATTCGATTGCTATAGTTTGAATTATTAGAACTATATTTATCAACATAATCCTTATACTTGGTGTTAAGCTCATCTAATGTAAGTTCACTTGATCCAACATAATTTTCCATATAGGCAGCGAGTGAATCATGTAAACAACCCGACATATCATATACTCCTGTTATATTTCCTGATGTACTGGCTAAATATCCTATGTTTGTATTATATGGTTGTGCTTTGTCAAAACCTTCATCAGTTGAACGAAATACACTTTGATTAGTATTAGCATCTGCTGAATAACCGGTTTTAGTAACATTATTTACACGCACTTCTGTACCAATACCATATGCAGAATGCGATAAATAAATAACCGCACCCCATTCTGTATTTTTCATCATATGGCTTTCTAAATCTCTAGCATAATTATAAGAACTTAAGAAATTATTTTTAAGTGTATTACTTCGCCAAGAATAAATGTTGGGTTTTATTATTATTCTTTTACTATTATTTTCAGTTATACTAGCACCAACAGTTGTCCAAGAAGAATCACCCGTGATTGGATTACCATTATTTCCATTTTGATTATATCCTGTTTCAAATTTTCCAACCCATATACCATTTAATTCGGTATTACCTAAAGTAAAAGCTGGATGGGTTAAATATGCGTTATTTTGGGCAAAACTCGTTTCTAAGCTAGATTCATCTATTTCTCCGTTTTTCCAACCGCTTTTAGTTTTTTCTTTGCTTTCAAAGACAATTTCAATTAATCTGTTTTTTCCCGTAGCCTGACTTATTGATGTTGCATAATCATTATTCGTTAAAGTTTTGGCATTTATTGGTGAAGTGTATTTTCCTAAATCCCATATCTTATATTTATACCTAGGTATCCAAACAAAATAACTCTCGATATCTTCTTCTTTTATAATATCTCCAGTTTTATAAGTATAGTTTTCTTCGCCACCATTTTTGGGATTATCAACAAGTATTACAGCATTGGCCCATCTTTTATCACTATAGTCATACCATTTAGTATATAGATTAGCATAATGCACCGTTCCATCATTATCTATTGTTATTGGAATTAATTTTTTGGTACTTCCTTCTACTTCTAATACTGGATCTGCTCCATTTAAATCTTTTTCAATCCATTTTTCTTTTAACAATCCTGATTTTTCATATAACTCATCAATTGATTCTTGAACTGTTGTATATTTACCACCACTGGTACTATTATCATAAGATACATTGATGCTTTCAATTATTGTTTCAGTGGCATATACTCCGCTTATAGAAATTAATAAACCACATAATAAGCCCAATATAAATTTATAATTTTTCTTCAACATAAGACATCTCTCTATCCTATGTTTTTAGTATAAACTACCCCCCCCGATTGTCAATAAAAAAGCAATCAATTTTTGACTGCTTTTAAATTTTAACTATATATCAAATTATTATTTACTCTTAAACGATCCGCTAAAGTTGTTAAATATTCGGCATTTGTTGGTTTATCCCGATTAACATCCAAACTGTTACCAAAGATATCTTCCATTAAATTGATATCTCCTCTACTCCAACTTATTTCAATTGCATGTCTGATTGCTCTTTCAACTCTTGTTGGCGTAGTATCATACTTTTCGGCGATTTGCGGATATACATCCTTTGTTATATAGGAAATAGCATTTTTATTTTTATATACTATCATTATACCTTCTTTAATATAATTGAAACCTCTTATGTGAGATGGAATACCTAAACTATGTAAAAGGTCAGTTAATATGGCTTCTTGATTAAAAAATTTATTGTTTTGAATAGTTTGTTTCATGTTGATATTTAAAATTCTTTTTTCAAGACTCATAAAGTTAATTGGTTTTAACATATAGTAATCAATACCTAATTTATTAGCTTCATCTAAGACATTTTCATCTCTAAAGTTTGTTGTTATAATGACATTCTTATGAATATTTCTTTTTTCAAGTTCACTAAGAATAAATAAGCCATCTAAACTAGGTAATATTAAATCCATTACAATAATATCAATATCATTAACATTATTAAGTATGAAACTTAAACCTTCCTCTCCATCATTTTTACAAGCTACAACTTTAATTACTTCGTGACTGCTGAAATACTTCTCTACATCTTTAGTTAATGATTCATTACTATCAATAACTAAAACTTTGATTTTGTTTTTCATTTTCTTCTCCTTTAAATAATTAATTTTTTTCACTGCCTGTAAATACATTATAAAAGATTATTTGACAAAAATCCATAGGAAGTTTTGACAAGTTTTGTCTATCTATGTAAAGTT
>CANQHT010000021.1 GCA_947623705.1 uncultured Bacilli bacterium | reverse complement strand
CCAGTTTATTATCACACCACAATTCAACATAAACTAGAAATTGAAGGTAAATATCATCCATTAACAAATGCTGGTCATATTTCTTATATTGAAATTGATGGGGATACCGCTAAAAATGTGGAAGCATTTGAAAAGATCATTCGCATAATGCACGATAGTGATATTGGTTATGGTGCTGTTAACCATCCAGTTGATCGTGACCCAGTTTGTGGTTATGTGGGAGTTATTGGTAATGTTTGTCCAAGATGTGGACGAAAAGATTTCGAAGGGGTACCGGTTGAAACAATAAATCATTTAGATTGTAATTGCTAAATTATAAATAGAAATTAGGAGGAGGAAAATATTTATGGAAGAAGCAAAAGAAAAAAGGGTTAAAATGGTTGGTGAAGGAGTAGGATTCGAAAGAATCAGAAGAATTACAGGTTATTTAGTAGGAACAACTGAAAGATTCAATAATGCTAAAAAAGCTGAAGAAAAAGATCGGGTTAAACATACGGGATTAAATGTTGAAAAAGCAGCTTAGTAGGTTAGTATGAAAATTAGATTAGCAGCACCTTTGCAAGGCGATAGTGTTGTTGATGGATTTGGCGTTAGGACAGTTATCTGGACACAAGGTTGCTCCCATAATTGTCCTTTTTGTCAAAATCCCCAAACACATAGTTTTACAGATGGCGAAGAGTATGATGTTGAAGAAATATGTGCTGAATTAGATGCTTTAGAAAATCAAAATGGTATAACTTTAAGTGGAGGAGATCCCTTATACCAAATTGAACCAGTAGTAGAAATTGCGAAACACGCTAAAGAAATTGGCTTAAATGTTTGGTGTTATACGGGATTTACTTATGAAGAAGTATTAGAAATGGGTAAGAAAAATCCTAAATATTTAGAACTTTTAAATTATTTAGATGTTTTAGTTGATGGTTTATTTGTTAATGAACTAAAAGATTTAGATTTATTATTTAGAGGTTCTAGTAATCAAAGATTAATTGATGTTCCTAAAACTTTAAAGAGTAAAAAAGTAGTAGTGATACCTGAAAGTGATGGTATCTATGAAGGCTATCAAAATAAAAAAGAAAAATTGTATATTTAAAGGGAAAGAAAAAATCTTTCTTTTTTTGACATTTGTTTACATTTTGCAAATAAAATTTTTTTGAGAATTTGCAAAAAAAATTTGACTTTCGGGGGGGGTACTTTATACTAAACTTATAAAGTAGGAAGAGGGATTTTTGAATGAATGAAGAGAACAAAAGAAAGGCAATAATATTAACCTTTATTGGAGCCTTAACGTTATTATTTGTAGTAGTAGGAGGAACATTTGCTTTCTTTCAAATAGTAAATACTGATGAAGGAGAAACGTCATCCACATTAACTGGTGAAACAGAAGACCTAACAAAATATGGAACACCAACATTAAATCAAGGCATAAATAATCTCCATATAAACTTAAAAGCCAGTGATATGGGATATAGTAAAAAAGGAACTGAATACTGGGCAACAAATGTTGAAGATAAAGATTATGAAAACGAAGAACAACAACATATTATATCAACAGCAAGAGTAAGTGGAGCTGAAAGTGAAGATACGGAACTATCTTGTACCAGCGAATTAACAATAAAAGGGAAAATAACTGAAATGGTTGAAGGTGAACCAACTGAAGTATTAGTAAATCCATTAGTAGAAGAAGATGGCTATGTATATTTAGGCTCAAAAAATGGTGGAAGTAATAAAATAACAATAAATCCAACTCAAATAGATTTAAAACAAATCATAGATAAAAGTATGGGAGAAGAAGGAGTAGGATATAAAACAGAAGTAAGTTATACAATCAAAGGAAATACTAGTATCGATATAACAGTAGATATAGATATAATAAATAGAGATGCAAATCAAAATTCATTAGCAGGAAAATCAATTAATTTTACTATAACCAATAAAAATATAAGTTGTAGTGTAAAAGAAAAAGAAGATAAAGCTTATATGGTAAATTTGTATTATACAATACACAATCCGAGTTCTAATGATAATGGCGGATATTTTGAAACTATCAATTTTATAGATTATATACCAGAAAAAAGTGGTGTTGAAAATATCGGCTCAGTAAATTTTATAGATATGTCTGATACAGAAATGGGAACACCAGAAGGCAGTGTAGTAGCTTGGTCAATTAAAAATAATCATAAAGGAAAGGATTGTTCTATTTCAGTAGGTGAGTGTTGGGGAAATGATTTGGATTTAGAAGATTTATATATAGGTTCAGAATCAGAAATATATGCTAAAGATTTAAGTTGGGCATTTTCATCTATGCCAAATTTAAAGAATATTGATTTTAGTAATTTAAATACAAGTGAAACAACCGATATGAGTAATATGTTTGATGCCAATATAATGCAAGGACGCCTATCTTATTCTGCATTAGATTTAAGTAGCTTTGATACATCACAAGTAACCGATATGAGTGGTATGTTTGCATATTGTGATAATTTAGATTCAATAGATTTAAGTTCTTTTACATTTGATAATGTTGAAGAATATGAAGAAATGTTTATTATGGTATCATCAGATTGTCAAGTTAAAATAAAATCCAGTCAAAGAGATATATTTGAAAGAAAATTTGCTAATGGATATGATTTTACTCCAACTTATGTCGATTAACAAAAAAGCAAAATTCTAAAAAGTATTGATTTTATATGTAAATATATGATATATTTTATATCGATTAGTACTCAGGAAACTTATGAAGCCTTGAGTCAATTTTTATATTATAGGAAAGTCATACAGAAAAAAAATTATTAAAATAAGCGAACAAAATGTCGAAGAAGAAAGAACAAGCAAGTAAAAAGGCAAGATATATATTATCTTGTTCGGTGTAATAATTTTTTAATGAAGTAGATTTTTTATTGAGCGAATAATTTTTGAATGCAAAAATACGAATTACGTATTTACAAATTAAATAATTGTGTTATATAATTATATTGTGTGTGGCGTTAGTATATCTTATATTTTATTTTGTTTTTACTTGATACTTATATTTTTATTATTAACTTTTATTTTTTAAATCTTTCTATATGGCCACACATAAAAAGTCTAATTTTTGTTAGACTTTTTAATTTTATATAATATAATAAAATAGCGAGGTAATAATTATGAAAATAGGTATTTTAGATTCAGGTGTTGGTGGTTTAACAGTTTTAAAAACATTAATTTTAAATTGTCCTAAACATGATTATATCTATTTTGGCGATACTTTTAATATGCCTTATGGAGAGAAAAGTAAGAATGAAGTTATTAATTATGGAAATAAAATAATTAAATTTTTAGAAAGAGAAAATGTTGATTTAATAATTATTGCTTGTGGTACTTTAAGTTCGAATAAAGAATATTTACAAAGTAAAGTTCCTTTAATTGATTTATTAACTCCTTTAAAAGGTAAATTAGATAATTATAATAATTTAAGTATTATTGCCACTCCTTTAAGTATTAAAACTAATGCTTTTAAAAATTATATTCATACTAATTTAAATTTAATCTCTGCTCCGAACTTAGCTTATTTAATTGAAAATAATAAAATAGAAGAAATAAAAAGAGATATTAAAAATTATGCCAAGTATTTTAAGAAAAGCGATGCTTTACTTTTAGGGTGTACCCATTATCCAATTGTTAAAAAAGAATTTACTAAATATTTTAAAAAAGATATAATAACATTAGATGAATTTATTTTAGAAAAAGTTAAAGACTTAAAGATAAGTAAATTTCATTTAAAATTATATTTTAGTGCTTTAGATAATAAGTTAATTAACAATGTTAAAAGTATTTTAGAGCAAGATGATTTAGAAATAGGAGAGAAAAAATTATGATTAAGAATAAAAAAATATTAGTCTTAGGTTTAGCCAAAAGTGGTTTAGCTGTTACTAAATTACTATATCAAGATAATTTAGTTATTGTTACCGATAAAAGTGATAAAGATGAAATAAGAATTAACGAATTAAAAGATTTAGGTGTTGAATTTATTTTAAGTGAAACTGGAGCCGAAATTTTAGATAACACTTTTGATTTAGTAATTAAAAATCCGGGTATATTTCCTTTTCAAGAATGTGTGGTAAAAGCAAACAAACTTGGAATAAAAGTTGTAAATGAAATGGAAGTAGGTTATGGTTATTTACCTAAAAATGTTAAAATTATTGGGGTAACTGGTTCCAATGGAAAAACTACCACTACAACAATGATTTATGATTTACTAAAGAAATTTAATAAACCTGTTCATTTAGGGGGTAATATTGGGTATCCTTTATGTGAAATTGTTAAAGATATTAAAGAAAATTCTATTTTACTTTTAGAAATATCTGATCATCAATTATATAATTTAGATACTTTTAAAACAAATATTAGTGTTCTTACGAATATTTGTCCAACGCATTTAGATTATTATGAAAATGATTATAATGCTTATAAAAATACGAAGAAGAAAATATTTAATCACCATACTAAAGAAGATTTAGCCATTATTAATCAAAATAATCCAGATAGTTTAGATATAACAGAAGATATTAATTCTCATAAAGAATATTTTAATAACGAAGATAATTATTATAATGAAGAAGGAATTTATGTTGATAACAAACCAATTATTAACATTAAAGATATTAAAATAATTGGTAATCATAATTATGAAAATATTTTAGCGTGTCTTTTAGTTTTAAAAGAATTTGTTAATTTAGAAGAAAATAAAGAAATAATAAAAGAATATTTTAAAAATTTTAAGGGTGTTGAACATCGTATTGAAGTAGTTGATTCTAAAAGTAATTTAAAATTTTATAATGATTCCAAAGCGACTAATCCAACTTCAACGATTACAGCTTTAAAAGTTATGCCTAATAATGTGCTATTAATTTTAGGGGGAATGGAGAGAAGTCAAGATTTTAATGAACTTAATAAAGTTATTTCTAAAGTTAAAACAATATATGCTATTGGGGAAGTAACAGAGCGAATTTATGAATATGCACAAAAAAATAATCTTAATTGTCAAAAATGTTATACATTAGAGAAAGCGATGTTAAAAATTAAAGAAGATGCTCAAAATGGGGAGACAATTTTATTAAGTCCTGCCTCAGCATCCTGGGATCAATATGACAAATTTGAGTCAAGAGGCGAAGAATTTAAAAAATTAGTTGAAAAATTGTTCAATTAATGTTACTATTGTTATAGTAGTAAAAGGGGCATAGATAATTATGAATAATGAACAAAATAATTTAAATGGTGCGGTACTAGGTAATGTTGGTAATAATCCAACACCAAATCCTACGTCAACACCACAAACAGGTACAATAGATCCTGGAAATATGGTTTTAGGTAGTGCAGTAACTCCGGAAAGTCAAGTTGTTACTCCAAGTCCAGAACCAAATCCCAATGCGGTAGTTACGCCACCAACAAATAGTGAAGTAATGGTAGGGCCAGCACCAGCTGAGGTTAATCCACAAACTGTGATGGCCGGAAATACAGTTGTTACACCTGAAAGTCAAGTGGTAACACCAAATCCTACGCCAGAAGTTAATCCGACACCGGCAGCACCAGTAGAACCAGTTGCAAGTCCTGCTGGAGCAGTAGCACCTATGGAACCTGCTAGTCAAGTTGCAAATCCGGCACCAGCACCAATGCCAGCGCCAACACAAGCACCAACTGATGCTAATGCTTTAAATAATGGTAGTGGTGTTCCTAATCCCCAAGTAAATTATACTAATCCACAAAGTATTAATCCAGCTCCAATGCCTGGATTTGAAGGTCAAGGAACAGTTGGAACAATCCCACCAATAAGTTTAGAAAAAGAAAAACAACCTAAAAAACCAACTAATAAATTAATGTTTATTATTATTATCTTAGCTTTATTAGTAGCAGTTGGTTTTGGAACATATTATGTTTTAAATTATACTGATTTATTACAAAAGAAAGCTACAATTAAAATTGATACTAAAAATTTTGAAATAAATTTAGGAGAAAATTTACCAGAAGATATTAATAGTTATGCTACTATTACGGGTACAAATACTCAAAATTGTGAAAGAATAACTAATGAAGTTGATATAACTAAAGCTGGTGCTTATAAATTTACAATTAAATGTGGTGATACAACTAAAACTGGTGTAGTTACAATTGTTGATAATACTGAATTAGTTGCTAATCCAATAACAATTTATAAAGCCACAACTGATACAACAATTGAACCAGTTGAATTTAGAGGAGAAGGCGAAGATAATTTAACTTATGAATTTGTTAATAAAGATGAAGTTATTAACAATTTAAAAACTGTTGGAACTTATCCTGTAGCATTGAAAGTAACGGATGAAAATGGTAAGAGTGCAGAAGTTAATGGTACTTTAATAGTATTAGAGTTCCCACTTAAAGGTGAACTAGTATGTTCTTCTAATCCACAAACTGTAACTGGTACTAATGCTAATATGATTTTTACAGGACGTTATGGTATAGCTAATACAACAGGTAATCCATTTGGTAAAGTAGCTAAAGAAACTTATGTATTTACATATACAGATGAAACTGAATTTAATGATGTAACTAATAAACTTACAACAGATGGTAATGTAACAATTAATAATATTGAAACTACAACTACTAATACAACAATTGATAGTAATGCTAGAACATTAACAGTTACAAATGATGTTAGTGAAAGTGAAATTAATACCAAATATGGTGATACTAATTTCCAAAGTTATAGTACAATTAAATCTTATTTTGAAACTACTTTAGGTTATAGTTGTACCTATGAACAAAAATAATAAAATATAAAAAACATTTGAAATATAATGTTTTTTTTATGTGTGTAAACATTTGTAAAAATTTGAGAAAATCCTATAAAATTTGCAAAATAAATTGACTTTCGGGGGGGGATTTTATACTAAATTTATAAAGTAGGAAGAAGGATTTTTGAATGAATGAAGAAAACAAAAGAAAGGCGATAATATTAACATTTATTGGCGCTTTAACATTATTGTTTGTTGTAGTTGGTGGAACATTTGCTTTCTTTCAAATAGTAAATTCTAATGAAGGCGAAACATCATCCACATTAACTGGTGAAACAGAAGGATTAACAAAATATGGAACACCAACATTAACTCAAGGAACAAGTAATCTCCATATAAATTTAAAAGCAAGTGATATGGGATATAGTAAAAAAGGTACTGAATACTGGGCAACAAATGTTGAAGAAAATGATTATGAAACTGAAGAACAACAATATGTTATTTCAACGGCAAAAATAAGTGGAGCCGAAAGTGAAGATACAGAACTATCTTGTACAAGTGAATTAACAATAAAAGCAAGCGGAAGTATATTAGAAGATACAAATCCATTAGTAGAAGAAGATGGTTATGTATATTTAGGCTCCTCTAATGTTGGAAGTAATAAAATAACAATAAATCCTACCCAAATAGATTTAAAACAAATAATAGATAAAAGTTTAAATGAAGGAGCAGGATATCAAACAGAAGTAAATTATACAATAAAAGGAAATAGTAGTATAGATATAACAGTAGATATAGATATAATAAATAGAGATGCAAATCAAAATTCATTAGCAGGAAAATCAATTAACTTTACCATAACCAACAAAAATATAAGTTGTAGTGTAACTGAAAAAGAAGATAAGGCTTATATGAAAAATATAAATGATGTTTTATTCACAGCAGATATGAGTGGAATGGGTGGAAGTAAATGCCCATATGAAAATATATATTTTGTAGATAATATACCAGAAAGAGAAAGTATAGAAAATATAGGAACAATAGATTTTGTTGATTTATCAGATACAGAATCAGGAACACCAGAAGGTAGTGTAGTAGTTTGGTCAACAAAAAAAGATCATAAAGTTAAAAAATTTAGCTATGCAGTTGGCGAATCAACGGACAATGTAGATGCCGAAGATTTATATATAGGTTCAAAATCTGAAATATACGCAACTGATTTAAACAATTTTTTTGGAAGAATGTATAATTTAAAAACAATAGATTTTAGTAATTTAAACACCAGTGAAACAATAGATATGAGTTCTATGTTTCAAGGAAGTATAAATTTGTTGGATTTAGACTTAAGTAGTTTTGATACCTCAAAGGTAATCTATATGGGCGGTATGTTTTCTCCGGGAGATTTAAGTAGTGGTTTTAAATCAAAAATTACATTTCCACAAGGATTTGGCTCAGCTGCAATTAGTATGTCTGGTATGTTTGATGGATATGAAGGAGCTACTTTAGACTTAAGTAGTTTTGATACCTCATCTGTAACTAATATGAGTTTTATGTTTCATAGATATAAAGGGACTAACATAGATTTAAGTAGTTTTGATACCTCAAAAGTAATCGATATGAGTTATATGTTTGCATATACATCAGTAGAATTATCATTTAATGACTGGTCAAATTTTGTCACAACAAGTGTAGAAAATATGAGTGATATGTTTTCTGAATATGGAGGAGATTCATTAGATTTAAGTACCTTTGATACATCATCTGTAACCAATATGAGTCGTATGTTTTCTTACTATCAAGGAGAGAAATTAGATTTAAGTACATTTGATACATCGCAAGTAACCGATATGTATGCTATGTTTAATGGTTGTAATAATTTAACTGAATTAAATTTGAGTAATTTTACGTTTGATAATGTTCAAGATGTATTATATTATGAATATGGTGATACATATAGTGGATTTGAATATACATTTAATGAAGTTCCTGAATCTTGTGTGGTCAAAATAAAAAGAAGTCAACAACAATTATTTGAAGATAAATTTCCTTTAAGTACAGAAGAATATGATGGAAATAGAGAATTCACTCCATCCTATGTTGATTAAGTTAAATATAAAAATCTTGGAATTAATTCAAGATTTTTTCTATTGAAATAAAATAAGGGTAAAGTGGGTGTGGAAATATCTTTTTTTCTTGGTAAATAAATTGTATAATAATAATAGGTGATAGGTATGGAAAATGTCTTAACAAAAGAAGAAGTAATATTAATGGATAAATATTTTCGATTAGTTAATTATATGGCTGTAGGAATGCTTTATTTAAAAGATAATCCTTTGCTTAAAAGAGAGCTTATTTTAGATGATGTTAAATCAAAATTAGTAGGTCATTGGGGTAGTGCACCGGGACAAAATTTTATTTATTTACATTTAAATCGAATAATTAAGAAATATGACTTAAATATGTTATATATTTCAGGTCCCGGTCATAGTGGGCAAGTAATGATGGCCAATAGTTATATTGATGGCACATTTACGGAAGTTTATCCAGAATTTACGAAAGATGAAGCCGGTCTTCAAAAATTATTTAAACATTTTTCCTATCCCGGAGGATCTTCTAGTCACGCCGCTCCCGAGGTACCGGGGTCTATTAATGAAGGTGGCGAACTCGGTTATAGTTTATCGCACGCTTATGGAGCAGTTTTAGATAATCCTGATTTAATCGTTGCTTGTGTTATTGGCGATGGTGAAAGTGAAACGGGTCCTTTAGCAACCTCTTGGCACGCCAATAAATTTATTAATCCTAAAAAAGATGGCATTGTGTTACCTATCTTACATTTAAATGGTTATAAAATTGCAAGTCCGACTGTTTTTGCAAGAATTAGTGAAGAAGAACGCATTAACTTCTTTAAAGGTTGTGGGTATGACCCAATTGTAGTTGACGTCCGAGATAAAGAAAATTATCACGAGTTAATGGCCGAAGCAATGGAAGAAGCTATTACCAAAATTAATAAAATTAAGAAGGATGCTCAAAAGAATAAAAAATTTGTAAGACCAATGTATCCAATGCTTATTTTAAAATCTAAAAAAGGTTGGACTGGTCCCAAAATTGTCGATGATTTAGAAGTCGAAGGCACATTCCGTTCGCATCAAGTACCAGTTTCTTTTAATAATCCGAAAAGTGATTTAAAAACATTAGAAAATTGGTTAAAAAGTTATCATATTGAAGAATTAGTTAATGAAAAGGGCGAAATAAATAAAGATATTTTAAGTCTTTGTCCTAAGGGTAAGAAAAGAATGAGTGCTTCAATGTATGCGAATGGCGGAATGCTTCTAAAGCCTTTAAAAGTACCGGATTTTAAAAATTATAAAATTGATATTACCAGGGGTGTAACTAAAGCGGAAGATATGCGTGTTTTAGGAGAATACATTAAAGATATCATTAAACTTAATAAAAATAATTTTAAAATATTTGGCCCGGATGAAGCCTTATCTAATCGTTTAAATTATGTTTTTAATGCGACGAAGAGAAAATGGAACGCCGAAATTTTACCAAATGATGAATTTTTAGATAATACGGGTAATGTTTTTGATAGTTATTTATCCGAGCATTTATGTGAGGGAATGTTGGAAGGATATTTACTTACTGGTAGACACGGATTTTTCCATAGTTATGAAGCCTTCATTAGAATAATTGATTCAATGGCGAGTCAACACGCTAAATGGATAAAGGTATCCAAAGAACTTCCTTGGCGAGCTCCAATTGCCTCCCTTAATTATGTTTTAACGAGTCATATTTGGCAACAAGATCATAATGGTTATACCCATCAAGACCCCGGTTTTCTAAATCATTTAGCAACAAAAAAAGCGGATACGGTCAGAATGTATTTTCCAATTGATGCCAATACTTTACTTTCCACTTTTGACCATTGTATTCAAACGAAAGATTATATCAATGTGATTATTGCGAGTAAACACCCTAGTTTACAATGGTTAAGTATGGATGAAGCCGTTAAACATTGTACCAAAGGGATTGGCGTATTTTCTTGGGCTTCTAATAAACCAAATGATGCTGATGTTATTTTGGCCTGTGCTGGTGATACCCCAACTTTAGAAACTATCGCCGCTGCCCAAATATTAAAAGAATATTGTCCGCATCTTAAAACAAAAGTTATCAATGTTATTGATTTGATGCGTCTTCAAAGTAGTGATAAACATCCCCACGGCTTAACTGATTCCGAGTTCGATAAATTATTTACTTTAGATAAACCCGTTATTTTTGCTTTCCACGGTTATCCAAATTTAATTCACGAGTTAACATATAATCGTCATAATCGTAATTTCCACGTTCACGGTTATTTAGAAGAGGGAACCATTACGACACCTTTTGATATGCGAGTCCAAAATAAAATTGATCGTTATAATTTAGTTTTAGATGCCTTAAAATATGTGGAAGAAACAGAAGAAGTAAGAATGACTAAAAATTTAATGCATAAGAAATTAAAAATGCATAAAGAATATATTGTGGAAAATGGGATTGATTTAGAAGAAATTAGAAACTTTACTTTAGGAGATTAACTTATGAATATATATGATTTTGACAACACAATTTTTAAAGGAGATTCTTCCGTTAAATTTATTAAATATAGTTTAATAAGACATCCTTTTATCATAGGTATTAGTATCATTAAAGGCTTTAAAGAAGGATTAAAATATCTATTTAAAAAAAGTAATTTAGGTTTAGTTAAAAGTGAATTATTTAGTTTTGTGAAAGATATAGCTAACTTTGATGAATATATGCATAAATATGTTTTAAGACAGCAAAAAAATATTAAAAAGTTTTATTTAGAGCAAAAAAAAGATAATGATGTCATAATTTCTGCTTCTTTTGACTTTATAATTAAACCATTCTGTGAATCTTTAGGCATTAAAAATGTTATTGCGACCAAATATGATGTCAAAAAAGGTCATATTATTGGAGCCAATTGTAAGGGCGAAGAAAAAGTTGTTCGTTTCAAGGAACTATTTAAAAATGCGAAAGTTGATAAAGCCTATTCGGATTCTTTAAGTGATACGCCAATGTTTACTTTAGCTAAAGAAGCCTACTTAGTAAAGGGTGAAGAGTTAACTATATTTACTTTGGAATAAATTTAAAATAATACCTAGGTATAAATAGTTAATTAATGTACTAGTCCCACCATAAGATAAGAAAGGAAGAGGTATGCCCATAATGGGTAGTAACCCTAAATTCATACCGATATTATAAATTTGATGAAAGATAAAAATACCAAAATAAGTATAGATAAATATTTGGTATTTTTTTATTTTTAAATGTTTAGTTTTATAAACCAAATAGATATCTAAAATAAGAAATGTAAGTAAAATAATTAAACAAGATAATATACCAAAATTACCTGATGTAAAAGCAAAAAAGAAATCAGTCGGAGCTTCGGGGATATACAAAAGAATTTTATTTAAACCAACTCCTAAGAATGAGGTGGCTCCTAAAGTAATGAGGGATTGTTCTAATTGGTAACTATTGCCACTCGCAAAGTTAATTAAGCGGTCCATCCGGTAGAAAAAAGAAGTACCCATAATTTTAATTAATAAATCTTGTTCAAAGTAATATAAAATAAAAAATGCAGATATTCCTAAAACAAATAATAAACTAAATGAAATATACCACCATTTATTTAATTTTAAGAATAGAATTACTACTAAAAGAATAATTAAAAAGTTAATAATGGCTCCCGTATCCGGTTCTAAAAAGACTAGTATGGAAGGAATAAGGGTAAGAATGACTAATTTACTAAGAGTTAATAAAGCACTTTTAAAATTATTAATTTTTGCATTACTAACTATTTCCACTAAATATAAAGATAAAGCAAGTTTAGCCAGTTCACTAGGTTGAAAAGAAAAACCAAATAAATTAATCCAACACTTGGCCCCATTTAAGTCTTTTCCAATAAATAATACTAAAATAAGTAAGGCAATACTAAATAAATAAAAGTATTTGGCGTACTTAAATAAATTTTTTACTTTAATGTGGGTAAATAAAAAAATTAGAAAATAACCAATGATAAACCAAATTAATTGTTTAATAAAAGCTAGTTTGTAAACATCACTTATAAGTTTCGCATTAACCATATTAAAAAGACTTATTATATTTAAAATAAGTAAAGATAGAAATAATATAAAGTTGTCTTTAAATAATGTTTTCATATTTTTATTATGGTTCAAAAAATAGTTATTTATCATAAAATATAATGGGGTGGAAGAAAAATGAAAGATTTACCGAGAGTATTTGCTAATAAAATAGATACTAATATTAATAATGATCAAGAGTTATTTTATGGTAGTGATAGATTATTTGTGAAAAAAGATGATGATATAAGTATAGTTAAAAAGATTAATAATATTTTTGCATCAAGTCATCATGTCTATAAAAGTCGAGTTAAAATTACTTTAAAAGATAAAGTTGTGGAGAAAGTTATTGTGGGTAAAACTAGTGCGGATTTAATAACTATGGATGGCGAAAGAATAAAAATTATTGATATTTTAGATATCGAAAGATTGTAGACTAGGCAAAATAAAAAATATTTGATATTATTTTAAGTAGTGGTAGATATGAAAAATAATATTAAATATTTATTTTTATTTGAAGGTTTAATTCTTCTTATTATTGGGTTATTTCTTTTTAATACCTATAAAGAATATCAAGGAGAAAAAAGAGAAGTCGAATATATTTTTGATAACTTAACTTATGATGCCGTTTTAAATAAAGGAAAAGATTTAATTTTAGATGGAGTAAAACTTTTAAATATTAATAATTATACTTATGAAAAAGATGCTACCGGTAGTATTAAAAACTTTGCTATTAATACGGAAAAAGATTATAAAAAGATAACTAATTTATATTTAATAAGTGATATTTTAAGTAAGAATAATTTAACTAAATTTATGAATGACTATAAAATTATTTATGAAGAAGGAGATTATTATATTAAAGATTATAAAAAAGAATATAATTTAGATTATATTGGTAGTAAAGTAACGATTAAAGATTATAATACTAGAGAAGTTACTTTAAGACTAGATAATTATTATAATTCAAATATAAAATATATTGGTTTAATTAATGATGATCCAGAAGATTCAGAAATAAAAACTTCTTATGTAACTTTAGTTTATGAAAATAAATCTTTAAAAATAAAAGATTATGAAGAAATATTAAATATTATTGTATAAAAAAATATATTAAACGATTTCGTCAATATATTTTTTTAATTGTTTAGCATTATTATCAAAGATTATTTTTAATTGGTTATCTATTTCCACTATGCCTTTAGCACCCAACTTTTGAATAGCTTCTTTTTGCACAATACTAACATCTCTTAAAATAACTTTAAAACGACTCATATTACATTCGGCATTAATTATATTATCTTTACCACCTAAATAACCAATTAATTTATTCTCTTTAATCGCAAAATCTTTTTTTGTAATTTTTAACGCTACTGCTAAAATAATAATAATAATAACAGCAATAATTATATATTGAATAGTAGTATTCAAATCAATCACCCAATATAATTATACTATATAAATATATTTTTTAAAAGCAAATTCTTATCTTTGATTACCTTTTTCTTCAACATAACCATGAGCAAGTTTTACTTCACTAGCTACTGCTCCTAAGTTATAAGCTGCCATATTTTGATTTGCTGCTGCTTTATTAATGTCATTATCCCAATCAATTCCTGACTTTGAACCAATTGATCTGATAGCCATCGTCATAGTATTATTCCAAACCTTGGTAGCACGATAACTTTCATCATAAGCATCCCTTAATCTTTTTAATTCACTAGTGGAAAGTTCACTGGCAAAAGGAAATGTTTGCATTAAATAATCTTTAAATGCATCTTCAAATTCTAAATCTTTGTATTTCATAATAAACCTACTTTCTAATTTAATTTTACCATATTAAATTATTTTTGCCTATTATTCTAATATAAAATATGTAAATAAATGTCAAATAAAAAACCATAACTAGTATGGTTTTCATTAAATTGTTTTATTAACAAACACAATCAACATAAGTATCTGATAAGCATCTTATACTACATAAGCAACTGCAATCCATTGTAAAGAATGAGTTTGTGGCCATATATGGATATAGACTAGTCGTATCAGTATTTTCTGCAAGTACTCTAAATGTACAACAATTTCCTTCAATTTTTTCAACTCTAAAAACTGTTGAACAAGTTCCTCCTAAAGGTTGGTCACTACAATTAGTAGTAACATCTTTACTAATAGGCATACTCCAAGGTGTTCCATTACCGGCACAAGTATAAAGCATTACTGGTCTAGTGTTACATACTAAACAATTACTGCCACCACCAAGCATAGGTCGGTCACAAGTATCTAAGCAGTTATCTGGACAAGCATTTTCTTGAAGCACTAAGATAATACTTAAAATTTCATTAATACAGTTTCCAGAACTATTTGAATTTGAATTATTATTCATCTTTTCACCCTTTCATGTATTCTCATTATTAATTTATGATTATTTTTTAAAATAGTGAGTAAACATT
>CANQHT010000020.1 GCA_947623705.1 uncultured Bacilli bacterium | reverse complement strand
AGTAGTTTCGGGATTACCAAACATAACCCCAACTTTTTCTCTTAATTGATTGATAAAGATGGCCGTCGTATTAGTTTTATTTAAGGTTCCCGATAATTTTCTTAAGGCTTGGGACATAAGTCTTGCTTGAAGACCTATATGACTATCGCCCATTTCCCCATCAATTTCGGCTTGTGGTACTAAAGCCGCAACAGAATCGATAACGACAATATCAATGGCTTCACTTTTAACTAAAGCATCACATATTTCTAGAGCTTGTTCCCCAGAATCTGGTTGACTTATTAAAAGTTCATCAATATTAACACCTAAATTTTTAGCATAGACCGGATCAAGAGCATTTTCAGCATCAATAAAGGCCGCTCTCCCACCATTTTTTTGAACTTCCGCAATAGCATGTAACGCAAATGTTGTTTTACCTGATGACTCTGGTCCAAATATTTCTATAATTCTTCCTTTAGGATATCCTCCGACACCTAAAGCAACATCTAAGGCTATTGAGCCTGTACTAGTAACATCTATTTTAGTATAATCTTCAGCCCCTAATTTCATAATGGCATTCGCACCAAATTGTTTTTCAATATCTTTTAAAACTTGTTCTAGTGCTTTGTCAGTACTTTTCACTTCTTTTGCTTTCATAAATTCTCCTTCATAACTCTCTGATAGTTTAATTGTACCTTAGATTTTTTATAATGTCAATACTAAAACGAACTTTTGTTTCAATAAATTTTTAACACTAAAAAAGTAGCCTTTTTAAACTACTCATTTATCTTTCTACTTAAATGTTTTCCTTTATATTTATCAATTTTAAATTTAAAATAATCACTAGCATTTTCATCTACTAAAGGTAGCATTTCATAAGGCAAACCAATATTTGAATCTACTAAATCTCTTATTTCTTGAAGGCAAGGATATTCACTACTCTCTTCAAAGAAAATTAATTTATCAACTTCTTCATCATCAAAGTAAGTTCCATTAAGCATCGCCTTTTTTACTTCTTCTTTATCTGTAAAACTCCACTCCATAATTAAACTTTCTTCATCATCATCTTTAGTTGTATAAAACATAGTCGGTATGCCATAATTTTCCTTTATTTCTTCATAAAAATCACTTAAAGCTGCCAGTCTTTCCCCAACTGTTGATTTATGAAAAATATCGGTACAGACATAAATTCTTAAATAACCATCAGTATAAAATTTCATATAAAAAGGTAGTCCCTTTTTAACGGCATCATCATTACCTGAATAATAATAACCTCCAAAAGATGGTTGCCACATAAAAAATTCTATTTTGCCACCCATTTTAGGTTCTAATTCTTGAAATAATTTAACACAATTTCTTCTCATATCTTCATATATTTCTATTGGACTCATTACCATTACCTCCTAATTTTCTTTTTTATCCCGATAATCTTTTCCTAATAATTCTATGTCATCAGTTAAAAATTTAATTCTTTCAATAATTCTTTTAGCTTTTAATTCATCTTCGGCTTCTTTAGTAATACATAAATATTTTTCTAATTCACTAATAGTTAAATTAGATGTAAAGAATGTTGGCTTACCTTTATTCATTCTCGTTTGTAGAATTGTTCCTAAAATTTCATCTCGACCCCATTCCGTTACTTTTTCGGCCCCAATATCATCTAATAAAAGAATATCGACACTTTCTAAATAATCTAATTTATCTCCTACTAAATAAAGATCATCTTTTAACTTTCTTAAAAGTTCTGGAAAATAAATAATTTCCGTATTAACTCCAAATTTATTTTTAATTTCATTTATTAAAGCTGCCATTAAAAATGATTTACCAGTTCCTAAATTACCATGTAAATAAAGGCCATTACTCGTAGTATAAGGATTATATTCATCATAATATTTTTTAATCCATTTTATAACTGTTTCTCTATTTTTCGTAATCTTAATATCTTTAATTCGTGCTCTATCTAAAATATTTTCATTAGTTTTCTTTAATTCTCTTAAACGCATCGCTTCTTTTTGATACCGACAAGGTATATAAGAAAATTGTAAATTACTTTCCTTCTTTTCCGGAAAAAAGACATGTCCTTTAACTTTATTTTTACATTCATATAAATTATCACATTTTTTACAATTCGCTAGTTCTTCTAAAGAATCATATAATTTTATCGTATTCTTTTTGGCTTCTTCTTCACTTAATTTTAATTTTTTAACTAAGGCTTTATAATCATTATTTAAAAGGGCTTTATTATACTCTCTTTCTTGTTTAATTTTAACATTTTTTTCTACTTTAATTTCCATTACTTAAACTCCTTTAATAAATCTTTTAATTCGGCTTCTTCTTCTTGAGTTAAATCTTCATCTTCAATCTTCTTATTAAACCAAACTGGGGTATCATACACTTTTCTTTTACCCACTACTTTAACTTCTTTATTTTGAATATCTTTATATTGTTTTTCTAAGTATTCCATCGCATCACTGGCGGTTTTTAAATTGGCTCTTTTGAGTTCAGCAGCCACTACCTCGACATATGATGGCACTAATTTATTTTTACTTTTCTTTAAAACATAATCGAGTAAGACATTAACTACGGCGGGAGTTAACTCTAAATCAAGCATTAAATGTTCCACTAATTTTAAATCTCTTGGTAAAGGTTCAGCTCCATGAAATTTAATTTTTAAAAAGTCATGTGGAGTTGTATTTTCAAAGGCCGTAATAATTCTTCCTTTTCTTGAGGAATCTCCTAAAGGATTTTTTAAATATTCGGGTTGAGTCCGATAAATAAGAGTTGGTAAACTACCTTTTTTAAATTGATAATCTTTTCTGGCCACAATTCTTAAACCATTTTTATCAATATTACCATATTCATTTAAAACACTCCGAATTAATTCCGTCATTTTTAAAGTATCGATATTATAAATAAAGGATAAATTATTAATAAGTTCTCTTGTCTTTTTACTAAAAGCTCTTTCATTTAAAACACCTTTCGGGATAGAGGCTGTTATCTCATCAAAGTTAATTCGATTATCCACTAAAATACTATTAGTCTTTTTATCCATTAAATCATTTGATAAAGCAAACTTAGAAGGATCATAAACTTCATCTAATCTTTTAGTAATATCCGTATATTCTTTTAAATCTATTTTGGGTAAACGATACATCGATTTTAATAATTCATATTCTCTTTCTCCCACATTATTATATAAAACAACATTTAAAATGGGATGATTGAAAAACTCTAAAGGCGTAAGCGGTGAATATAATTCATAAATATAATCATTAACACTACCTTCTTTAGCATAAGTTTTTAAAAGGCCAAAAGACTCTAAAGATTCCCGAGCAAGTTTAATATTGCCAATGCCACATTTTAGAACCACCATTAAATGATGATGGGTTAAATCTCTGCTCATTAAATTAAAAGAACCTAAATCATTCCACAAAGTAAAATAAAGGGAAACTGCTAGAGGTCCCATTAAAGGCTCATACAAATTAATAATGATACTTCTATCAGTATCTGATAAAATACTTTTATTAACCACAACATATCTATCAGCAGGAAGTAATGTTATATTAGCCATCAGAATCACCTTTCAAATTATATTATAATAGAAAGTAGAATTTATAACAAGTTTTTATTTAATGTTTTTAATTAGGAATTTTTTTAGTTTGTTCTTTTTCTAATTCTTTAATTGATTTTTCTGGTGTAGGTAAATCTTCCGGCATTGTTCCGCCAAGTTTTTCTATGGTATCTCTAATTGCCTTACCTACTTTATAATGTGTATCTGTAGCCATTTGTTCACTTTTTTGTTGTTGCTTTTCTAATAAAGCTTCAGTTTGCGTTATTCTAAATATATTAGCACCTAATTCAACACTTCCCATATTATCTAGTATATCTTCACGATATCTTAGGCCTTTTCTTTTTGCAATATCATTGGCGGTTTCTCCGTTATATAATCCTTTATATCCGGCATTAGTAAAACGGTCAAAATTTTTTACTCCTTTTTCCTTAGCAACTGTATACAAAATTTTATTACCATCTCTAGTTTGCTTTCTCCTATATATTCTTTTTTCATCTTCCGTTAATTTTGCATATTCTTCTTCAGTTAGTTCCATTTTTCTTGTTTGAATAGCAAAATAAGTTTGACCTAAAGCCACACTTTCTTTACTTGAATCAGCATTTTGTACAATTAGATAGCAAGCATAACGAGTTAGTTCGTAATCTACAATTTTTCTTTTAGCATTTTTAGCCATTTTTATTATTTTTCCAACTTTAGAAAAATGGTCTGCAACAATGTTACCACTATTTTCGCATGCTTTTTTAGCATCTTCTATTACATTATCAAATCTGTCCCATCGTTTATATTCAAGTGCTAACATCAATTCTCTAGCACTCCAATATTCAATGCCACTTTCATTAATATGTTTAATCTTTTCAAAAATTTGTTCTTGATATTCAATAATATTTTTCAACCAAAATCCCTCCTTTATATTATCTTAATATCAATTAAATTATAGTAGATTTTTTTTAATTAGACAAGAGTCTAAAAGCAAAAAATTAAAATTGTTGTATGTTTACATTTATTAACATTTCTCCCAAGCAGGAGAAATGTTAATAAATGTAAATTAAAAAATAGTGAATATTAATCACTACTTTTGTTCTTCAAATTGTCCATTATACTTTTCAGTAAAATATTTCATTAAATTATTGTTTTCAAATGTCTTGATTTCTAAACTATTATCATTTACTTCTTTTAAAGGACTAGATTTATCACCCGGTGTAATTTCTTTTAAAGAAACGGATTCACTATCATCAACTTTAATAGTCCTTTCTGCAGGTTTTACTTTTTCAATTTTGATATTATTATTACTATTTTCTAAAGCATTAACATTTTTACTAGTTACACCAATTAACATAATTAATAAAAGTAACACCACCTTTTTAATACTCTTCATTATTAACACCTTCCTTTCTAAACCAAATTTTGGCAACATTACAACTACTACTATTTGGAGTTGGACTTGCTAAATCCACTTTAACGATTGTTGGTAACATCAAAGCACTACCAAAAACTAAACAGTGACCAATTTGTAAATTCTTAATTTTTTCAATTGTTTCATCATCAACAAAAGGTATCATTGTTCTAATATATTCAATATCTATAGGATGCGTTATTTTAAAAACTAAGAAGTTACTACATTGGGATAATACAGTTTGGGATAATTCGGAAGGTCTTTGACTAATCAAATTTAATAAAACGCCATATTTTCTACCTTCCTTAGCAATTCTTTCAAAAATATTATAACCAATTATTTCTAAATCGGTATCTTGTTGCACATATCTATGGGCTTCTTCTAAGATAATATGCACTGGTAAAGTTGCTCTTTCAATATCATATTTAACATAATCAAACAAGAATTTTGAATACATTTTGGCGACAATCTTCGCAAAACGATCATCAAGTTCACTTAAATTTAAATTAATAACTTGCACTTTTTTATCTTGATAATGCGTTAGATTATAGAAAAATTCTTTTTTAGTAAAATGATGATCAAAAGTAAAGAATTTATTTAATTCACTATCTGCTAAACTACTTAAACGGACTCTTAACTCGTGAGCAATATTATAGATACCTTCATTATTTAAAATACCTTCACTTATTAAAGCAAAATCAAAAGCATATAATAAATCATTTAAAGAATACACAAAACTACCATCAGGTAAATCTAATTGCATTTCTTCTAAAATAAAGTTTTTTAAGAAATTAACTACTAATTCCATTTCTCTTAATTTACCAGTATCATCAATTAACAAGCATTGTCTTAATGGTCTTGTATATCCGGGAACATAAACTTTTGAATCCAAATTTAATTCTTTCGTATTATATCTTGTTAAAACCGAAAATATTTGGTCTCTTATTTGGGCAGGTGTTTTACCATTAATAAAGATATCTAATAAGGCACTTGCTATAATACTATTTTTATACTTAATTACTTGTTCTTCTTCTCTTTTAAAGACATTTACTAATTTTAAAGCCTTTTCCACAATGGGAATTTGATTTTTACTCTTGATTTCTAAAAGTAAACAAATATCATCTAAACTTAATAACCATAAAGGAATTTGTAATAAATTATCACTATCACTTTTCGTTTTATAACTTTTAAATTGCAAATCTTTATTATAGTAATTAATCATTTTAAAGGCATTTTCATATTCCCCATAAGCATCAATAATAAAGAAAGTGGTATTAATTGGATCTGCATCTTTTTTATAAAATAGATTTTGTAAAAGTCTTGCAACACCACAAGATTTACCACTTCCGGTATTACCTAAAATAACTAAATGATTAGCAAATAAATTGTTTATATCTAAATAAATAGGATAATTTTCATAAACACTACTTTTACCTAAATATAATTTAGTTTCGGGATTATAATTATTTAGACCAAATACTATTTTTATTTCTGCAGGACTTAATAAACTAACTTTAGATGCAAAAGAAGGCTTACTACTAATACCATGAATAAATTTATTATCTTTAATTTCCCCGATTACTTTAATAGCAATTACCTCTTTAGTATAAGTGATGATTTCCCCAACAAAAAACTTATTATTATCTTCTATCTTCATATAATAATTTATAATATTATCGGTCGTATTTAAACTATTTCGAATTTTAACAATATTATTACTTATTTCTAGTATTTCACCTAACATACAAAATCCCTTTACTTTTCTTAATTCTATTATACTATATAAATTTAAAATATTAAAGCAAAAGAAAAACACTTAAGCGTGTTAAGCATTTTTCTATTTAACGACAATATTAACAATTTTATTTGGTACCACTATAGTTTTAACTATTTCTTTACCTTCGATATGTTTTTGAACATTGTCTTCGTTCATTGCTTTAGCAATAACGGAATCTTTTTCTTCATCTTTAACAATTTTAATTGATGCTCTTAATTTACCATTAACTTGAACACCTATTTCAATTTCATTATCGATGGTTTTCTCTTCATCATATTTTGGCCAAGTCATTTCTACAATTTTTTTATCTGAACCAATTTGTTCATTTAACTCTTCCGTTGTATGAGGTGCAATTGGGTTAAGTAAGATAAGTAAGATTTGATAATCTTTAAAGGTAATAGTTTCTTTAGCTTCTAAAGCATTAGTTAAAATCATTAAGGCGGAAACTGCGGTATTATATTTCATGTTGGCTAAATCATAAGTAACCTTTTTAATAGTTTTATGAATAATACTTTCTAAATCTTTTGAGTATTCAGTGCCATCCACTACTTTATCTTTAAGACGAATAACCCGATCTAAATATCTTCTTGCCCCATGTAATCCTTCATTACTCCAAGGAATGGCTTTTTCATAGTCGCCCATAAACATTTCATATAATCTTAAAGTATCAGCGCCATATTCTTTGACGATATCTGATGGATTTATACCATTATTTTTTGATTTACTGATTTTTGAACCATCACTGGCTAAAACCATCCCATGAGCAACCCGTTTTTTAAATGGTTCGGGAGTTGGTACTAAACCTTGATCATATAAGAATTGATGCCAGAATCTTGCATAAAGTAAGTGTCTTGTTGCATGTTCCATACCACCATTGTAATAATCGACCATGCCCCAATATTTTAAGGCATCTTTACCTACAAACTCTTTATCATTGTGTGGGTCCATATATCTTAACCAATACCATGAGGAACCAGCCCAGTTAGGCATTGTGTCTGTTTCTCTTTTACCCATTTTGCCACATTTAGGACAAGGCGTATTTACCCATTCCGTAATATTTGCTAAAGGACTTTCGCCATTATCGGTTGGTTCATAATTAGCAACATCTGGAAGTAATACTGGTAAATCTTCTTCCGGTACTGGTACCCAACCGCAATCTTCACAATAAATCATTGGAATTGGTTCACCCCAGAATCTTTGTCTTGAGAAAATCCAGTCTTGTAAACGATAATTAGTCGTCTTTTTCCCAGCTTTCTTTTCTTCTAAAAATTCTAACATTTTTTTAATAGCATCTTCTTTATTTAAACCATTAACAAAACCAGAATTAATATGAATACCATCACCAATCATAGCACCAGGATTCATGGCATAAGCAAATGTTTTAGCGTGAAGTTCATCTTTAACTTCCTCTAAAATTGTCTTTTTATCTACCCATTCTAAATCAAATACTTCATCATCATCTAAATTTTGTTTATCTTTCTTTTTACTTTTTAATTTAAATAAAAATCCTGTTGAATTAATATTAAAATATTTATCTTTATTATAAGCATAGTAATGATGATTTATTTGTGGTAGTTCACTTACTAACTCTATATCTTGATAACCTGTTTCTTCTTTTATTTCTCTTACAGCACATTCATAAGGTGTTTCATTATCTTTAATAGTACCCCCGATAAATAAACGACCACCTTTTTCATGCCAATTAATGGTTAAATATTTATCACTCTCTGCATCATATAGAACTGCCACGATAGAATTTTTCTTTTCTTCATTTTCATTCGGAGTTCCTGTTACTTCTTCTAAAACTTGAATAATTGGAATATTAAATTTCGTCGCAAATTCAAAGTCTCTTTCATCGTGAGCGGGTACAGCCATAATAGCCCCCGTACCATAACTAGCTAAAACATAATCACTTATCCAAATTTCAATTTCTTCATCATTAACCGGATTAATTGCGGTTAAACCATCAATTTTAACACCCGTTTTTTCTCTTGAGGCATCCGTTCTTTCAATTTCACTCTTATTTTTAGCCTCTTCTTGATATTTTTTAACTGCATCTAAATTCTTAATACGGTCTTGATATTTTTCTAAGAATGGATGTTCTGGTGATAAAACCATAAAAGTTGCCCCAAATAAAGTATCACAACGAGTGGTAAATACTTTTAGAACATCCGGAGTATCTTTTAACTTGAAATCAACTTCGGCCCCAATACTTTTACCAATCCAATTTACTTGAGCAATCTTTATCCGATCTTCAAAATCCGTATCTTTAAGACCATCTAGTAATCTTTCGGCATAGTCACTCATTCTTAAAATCCATTGACTCTTTAACTTTTTCGTAACTGGTGTACCACATCTTTCACATACTCCACCAGCAGCATCTTCATTAGATAAACCAGATTTACATTTAGGACACCAGTTAATTTCTTTTTCGGCTTTATAAGCCATTCCTTTTTTAACAAATTGTAAAAATTGCCATTGGGTCCATTTATAATATTCGGGATCAGTTGTGGAAAATTCCCGACTCCAGTCAAAAGACAAACCTAAATCTTGAATTTGACCTTTAAATACTTGGATATTTTCTTTAACGGCATCCGCTGGATATATATGATTTTTTATCGCATATTGTTCAGCAGGTGCCCCAAAAGCATCCCAACCCATTGGAAATAACACATTATAGCCTTGCATTCTTTTCATTCTCGCCATCGCATCTAATGCGGAATAACTTCTAACATGCCCTACATGTAATCCTGTTCCAGACGGATAAGGAAATTCTACTAAAATATAATATTTTTCTTTATCACTATTATTTTTGGCTTCAAAATAGTGGCCATCTTGCCAAATTTTTTGCCATTTCTTTTCCATTTGCTTATTTTCCATTTTTACCATAACCTCTTCTTTCTAAATAACGCCCTATAAGTTCATATATAGCATAAATAAGTCCTAATAAAAGAACGAAACCTACAACGAGTTCAATAATTAAATAGGTATTTAACATAATAACAACAACACTAACTAATGAAATAATTAAAGCATTGCTCAAGGATATTACGAGTAATAACTTATTTAACGGTAATTTTTCTTTATCGAGTTTAAATTTATTTACTAGGTAAGATATTTCCGTTATTTCATTTTTCTTCTTTCTGCTTTTCTTTTTACCCATAACTCTTTTTAAGTAACTTCTTTTAATAAAGAGATAATCAAAGGTAAAGATTACGACAAAAAGAATACCAAATAAGATTAAAGCAGCTTCAATTCTATTCATAAGTCCTCCTTTAAAAAAATAAAAGATGGTTACCTAAAGGGCGAGTTTAAACCCGCGGTACCACCTTAATTATGTCTTTATTAGTTAATATTGGAACTACCCATTAAACATCTAAAAGCAAGTTCATAATAATTATTTATTAGTTTGCACCATCCACTAACTCTCTTTAAAAAGCTCTTATTACTACTACTCTTTTATCACACGTCTATTTATGTATCAAAATTTCTTTGACAACTCATATTATATTAAATTTCTTCGATATATTCAAGAAGTTTAATAAACATTTTAATAAATAATTGATCAAGACCGGCTTTTTTAAGTTTCCGAACCGCTATTCTTTTTTGATTTATTTGCATGTTACTAAACATAATTGCCGCAAGTCTTTCTTTTAATAATGTTTCTATTTTTAAATCATTAATAATTTCATTAATATCTTCATTTATAATTCTAACGGCATCAATTTCTATATCATTACCCGTACAATTAACTATTAATTGTTTAGTTGTATCGACTCCTCTTATCGTAATAATTAAATCATTATCATCCGTATAAGATGAGAAATTGGTAATAATTTCGCCATTTAATTCCACATTAACTTTTTCTGGTTTCCTGGTATTTTTAAAGCGAATAACATACTCTCTATGGGTCGGAATAATACCTGTTTTACCTTCAACCGGATGAATTGTTAAAGTATAATTGTCACTAGCGTAATTAAATTCAATCGCCGTTTTAATAAAATAACCATCTTCAAACATGGAAGAAATACCATCATCTTCATACAAACGATAAATATTACTACTACCAGGGAAAACGACAATCTCCATTTTCTTTGGCACATTGGTATCATTGATATTATCATTAATAATAGCTTTTGGTATTATGGAACCCGCTTTTGCAAAGACTGGATAATCTTCATCTTTAAAGAACGAAATATATCTTTTATTGCCAATAAATTTTCGACCCGTTTTAAAATCATACCAAACACCTTTAGGTAAGTAAATTCGTTCAACCGTCCTATTCATGACTGAATCCTTTGGTTTCGTTATGGGACTTACTAATAATTCCGTACCAAAATAATATTCATTCCTATAGACTGGTTCATCATATATTTCGGGATTGTAATAATATAAAGGTTGAATAACCGGTAAATAATTTTTATGATATTTATAATTTTCACTATAGAGATAAGGAATTAACTCATGTCTTAACACACAATAATCTTTAACAATTGTAAATGTTTTTATATCCCAACGCCAAGGTTCTCTTTTGTAGAATGCTCCTCTTTTAGCACTAAATCTGAAGATTGGACTAAATGTTGCTAGTTCCACATATCTTAAATATAGTTCACTATCTTCAATACCATCTTTGAATCCTCCAACATCATGACTCCACCAGGAGAGGCCAATATTACTGGCAGTTGAATTAAAGAATGGCAAATATTTTAAAGTATCCCAACCAACTTTTGTTTCTCCAGAATAATGGACTGGATAATTATGGCCAGCTTTACCACTATTCCGTGAAAGAAGCATGCCTCTTTTATCCGGAAATTTCTTATAATCATTAAAATGATAATAATTTAAAACTCTAGTAATTGTTTCATCTTTAGTATCTAACCAAAAGAAATCTACACCTACTTTATATAAAGGATCAATTAAATTCTTAAAATAACTAACAATAAAATCATTATTTAAAACTTTAAAAGGAATAACTTGATCAGTTGGAAAATTTAAATCTTGACACATCCCAGCATATCCTTCATTTAAATTACTAATTCCTTCACTACCATCTAGATTTAACCCAATTCTAATGCCCCGTTCGTGCATATACTTGGTAAATTCTTCCGGTTCTTTAAATAATTCTTTATTAAAACTATAACCGGTTTTATATAAATTATAGTTACTTGGATCTTTCACATGCCAAAATTCACTTAAAAGTAAAACCGATAAAGGAATCCCATTTTTATTAAACATTTGCACTAATTTTTTCGTATCTTCAAAACTATAAATTTGATCTCGATTCCACCAAATACCTAAAGCATATCTCGGAATTAAAGGTGGTCGACCTGTAAGGGTAAAATAATCTTTTAAGCAAAGGCCAAAATCCCGGCGATAGATAAATAAATAAAAATCCATTCTTTTAGTTTTACTGGCTTCTAAAAAACCTTCTTCGTTAATTAAAAGAGTATGGGAATCATCAAGCATCGCAAAACCATCCGTAGAATATAAGCCATTAGAAAGTTTAGTGCCTTCCCCAAAGTCTTCAATACTAAAGGCACTTCCTTTAAAGTTTCTTGCTTCTGGATGCCCATAATACCAAATTTTATCCGTATTAACTAATTTAACTTTTAAATTGGAATCAGGGGCAAAAGATGGTCCTTTAAAAGGTTTCTCTTTATCATATTGTAAAATAAAATATTTGGTCGTAATAACTAAAAATCTTTGATCTTGTTCAACTTTAATTTTCGGAACGGCAAATTTTCTATTCTTAACTTGTTCCGTTGCCCCATCATAAAAGAAGCCATCAGAAGAGTATTCAAAACGAATTAAGCGTTCACTTAATATACTAATTCGGTAATTAACACCTTTAAAGACTGCTTTTTCATCACTAATTAAATTTTCTTGATTAACTAAAAAGTGTTTTCCTAAACTAGCCATCTTAACCCTTCCTTTTATTATCTACTATTAATAGAATAACAAAAATTTGATACTTTTTCAATAAAAATGAGAAATTTTAACATTTCTCACTCTTCTTTAAATTTATCTTTTATTTCTTCTAAAAATTTTGTATCTTCAAAATAATTTATACCCATAGCTTTTTTAACTTCTTTTAAAGTAGCATTCGCTTTAGCATTGGCTTTTTCAGTACCATTTTTAATAACTTCATAAACATAATCTAAATTATTTAAAAGTTCTCTTCTTTTATCTCGTATTGGTTTTATTACTTCTTCTAAAATATTGATTAAGAATTTTTTAATTGTAACATCCCCTAAACCACCTTTTTGGTAATGGGCTTTCAATTCATCTAAGTTTTTATATTCTGGTAAATATTTAGGAAAATGTTCATTATTACAAAAAACATCTAAATAAGTAAATACGACATTACCTTCTACTTTACCTGGATCACTTACCTTTATATGATCAGGGTCTGTGTACATTTGCATAACTTTCTTTCTGATTTCTTCTTCACTATCATCGAGATAAATACAATTACCTAATGATTTACTCATTTTGGCTTTGCCATCAATACCCGGTAGTCTTTGAGCATTTTTTAATTCAGGCAAAACTTCTTTGGGACTTACTAAAACATCCCCATAAATGCGATTAAATGAATGCACTATTTCTCTTGCTTGTTCAAGCATTGGTAGTTGATCATCACCAACTGGTACTGTGGTGGCTTTAAAAGCTGTAATATCGGCGGTTTGACTAACCGGATAATTTAAAAATCCTACAGGAATACTTTCTTCAAAACCGCGAAATTTAACTTCTGATTTTACAGTGGGATTACGATGAAGTCTTGCAACAGTTACTAAATTCATATAATAAAAAGTTAACTCGGTTAAAGCAGGAACTTCTGATTGAATAAAAATAGTTACTTTATTTGGGTCAATACCACAAGCCAAATATAAAAGAACCACTTCTAAAACATTATCCCGAACTTTTTTGGGATTAGCAAAATTATCTGTTAAAGCTTGAGCATCCGCAATCATGATATAAAATTCATCATAGTTACCGGCATTTTGAATTTTTAAACGACTTTTAATGGATCCAACATAGTGTCCTAAATGAAGTTTACCTGTTGGTCTATCACCAGTTAATATAATCTCACTCATAAAATCACCTAGAAAAATTATAGCACAACTTAGAAGATTATTCTATTAAATGCCGAGTATTTTGTGAGTGAAGAAGATTTTTATTGCATATTTCTTTTAATATTTAAAAAATTTTTAGTATAATATAATTATGTTAGGAAGTGAATTTTATGATTAAATACGAAACTAATTCAAAACTAGTGACATCAGGGCAAATTTTTGTGGCTTTAAAAGGACATACCGTTGATGGCCATGATTACATCGAAGAAGCGATTAAAAATGGTGCGAGTAAAGTTGTTGGCGAAAAAGATTTAAAATTAGATGTGCCTTATGAAAAAGTTGAAGACACTAATGCTTATTTAAAGGAACATTTAGTTCAGGAATATAGTGATATAATTAACAAATTAAAAATTATTGGCGTAACTGGCACAAATGGGAAAACTACCAGTTGTTATTTAATTTATCAAATGTTAAAGAAGTTAGGTAAAAAGGTCGCTTATTTAGGGACAATTGGTTTTTATTATCAAGATGAAAAGATAGAACTTAATAACACCACACCCGATATTTTAACGCTTTATAAACTTGTTACCAAAGTAACTTTAGATGGAGCCGAATATTTAGTAATGGAAGTATCTAGTCATGCTTTATCTTTTGAGCGCCTTGCCGGTTTTAAACTAACTCGGGCGGCATTTACAAATTTAACCGAAGACCATTTAGATTATCATAAAACAATGGCAGCCTATCTTAATGAAAAATTAAAAATAATTAATTACTTAAAAGATGATGGCATGATTTTATTAAATAGTGATGATGAAGCCCATGAAAAATTTAAAAAATTTAAAAATTATCAAACCTTTGGTTTAAATGGCAATTATCAAATAAATCATTTTGATATTAAACCTGACCATACTGATTTAGAATTTACTTATGAAGATAAAAAATATCAAGTAACCACTAATTTAACTAGTAAGTTTAATGTTTATAATTATCTTACGGCTTTATCTATTTTACATAGTTTAGATTTTAGTATTGAAGATATTATTAAAGTTACTAAAGATGTATATCCTCCTAAAGGAAGATGCGAAACTTATCAAGTTGGTTTAGGTTATGCCGTAGTGGATTATGCTCATACTCCTGATGCGGTGGAAAAAGTTATTTTAGCCTATACAGAAATAAAGAAGAATCGGATTATTACCATTATTGGTTGTGGTGGAGACCGTGACCCAATTAAAAGACCAATTATGGGTAATATTGCAACTAAATATTCTGATTATGTTATCTTTACCAATGATAACCCTAGAAATGAAGACCCTAAAAAAATTATGCAAGATATTACTAAAGATAATCATAGTGATAATTATGAAATTATTTATGACCGGAAAGAAGCTATTTATAAAGGTATTGCCATGTTAGAAAAAGATGATATTTTACTGGTTTTAGGCAAAGGACACGAAGATTATCAAATTATTGGGCATGAGAAAATTCATTTAGATGATGCCGAAATTATTCAAAGTTATGGCAAATAAAAATTTGGGAACTAATCTCAAATTTTTTTATTATTGTTAATAATTAACTCTTTAATAATATTTTCTAAATATTTTAGTTTATCTTCTTTTACAGTATTTATGTTAATTGGTTTACCCACAATTATTTTAGGTCTACCCCATAACTTAAATTTTCCTAGAATTGCAAAAGGAATAATTGAAGCATTTGCTTTTTCGGCAAAACTAATTACTCCTGGTTTAAATGGTAAAAGAAGATCATTTTTATGGAATGTTCCTTCGGGAAATATTCCTAAAATTTGTTCATTATTTAAAACTTCGATTGCTTTATTTTTAGCCTCCGGATTTTTGTTTTTCCTATCAACAGGTATTAAATGCATCATTTTAAAAAGCCATTTAAAAGGGCCATCAAACAATTCTTTTTTAGCAATAATATGAATAGGTCGTTTTGTTGTCTTAAAAAGAAGATAGGCATCAAAATTCCCAGTGTGATTACCCGCTAAAATACATTTTCCTTCTTTAGGAATATTCTCTTTACCTTCTACTCGACCTAAAAAAACTATATTACCCACAATTAGGCATAACTTCCGCCAAAAATAATAACCAGTATAACTTTCTTTTTTCATTTGCACCTCTAAAATATATTAAATATCTAAAAATATTATAGCAATTTTAATTTATTAACACAATTTTTTATATAAAAAAGGCTATAGTTCGTCGATTTTAGTTGCAAAAAATTATAAAATTTGATAATATTAGTTTGTGTCCATTTGCAGATGTAGTTTAATGGTAGAACTATAGCCTTCCAAGCTATTAACGTGGGTTCGATTCCCATCATCTGCTCCAGTGACGTTTCTGTTCGAACTTTTATAGTTTGAACTTAACATATATAATCAATCCGTTCGGGTTGATT
>CANQHT010000019.1 GCA_947623705.1 uncultured Bacilli bacterium | reverse complement strand
ATCAATTTTTTCAAATTATAAAAAGCAGATATTTCTATCTACTTTCTACTTTTTTCCGAAAACTTTCGGAAGAACCAAATTAATCAAGTTTTTTTCTATTTCATTTTATTGGCAGCTTCTATAAAGCTTAAGAATAATGGATGCGGTTTAGTAGGGCGACTTTTAAATTCGGGATGAAATTGACTCGCAATGAAGTGCGGATGATTAGGAAGTTCTATAATTTCCACTAAGTTAGCTTTCGGATTAATCCCAGAGAAAACTAAACCTTTTTCTTCTAATTCTTTTCTGTAGGCATTATTAAATTCATAACGGTGTCTATGTCGTTCAAAAATAATATCGGTTTTATAATCTTTATAAGCTAAAGTATTTTTTTCTAATTTACATTCATAATTACCTAGTCTTAAAGTTCCACCCATATTAATGATAGCTTTTTGATCCGCCATTAAATCAATAACGGGATTTTCACATAAAGGTTTAAATTCCGTCGAGTTAGCATCTTTAATATTACAAACATTTCGCGCAAATTCAATAACGGCCAGTTGCATTCCTAAACAGATACCTAAGAACGGAATTTTATTAACTCGGGCATAATTAATCGCTTTGATTTTTCCTTCAATACCCCTCGAACCAAAACCGCCAGGAACTAAAATACCTTTAGCATTTTTAAAGACTTCTTTTAAATTAACTTTATCTTTTTCTAAAGTTTCAGAATCTACCCAGTTAATTTTAATTTTCTTATTAACTTTATAACCGGCATGTTTTAAAGCTTCCGCCACTGATAGATAAGCATCATGTAATTCTACGTATTTACCTACTAAAGCAATTTCTAATTCTTCTTTTAAGTTATCCACAGTATTAACTAATTCTTCCCAATCTTTTAGATTAATTTTCTTTAAAGGTAAACCAAATTGTTTTAAGATAATCGTATCAATTCCTTCTTTATAATAATTAAGGGGTATTTGATAAATATTGTTAACATCTACAGAATCAATAATATTTTGCACGGGAATAGAGCAGAATAAAGATAATTTGTTTTTAATATTTATTCCTGTATCATAAGGAGCCCGGCAAACTAAAGCATCCGGACTAATCCCCATATTTCTTAAATCTTTAACACTATTTTGCGTTGGCTTTGTTTTTAATTCATCAGAACCAAAGATATAAGGAACTAAAGTACAATGAACAAAGAAAGTTTCATTTTTTCCGAGTTCATATTGCACTTGTCTTAAAGCCTCAATAAAGGCTTGGGATTCAATATCCCCAACAGTACCACCAATTTCCGTAATAACAATATCGGCATTACTCGTCGCCGCTGCTTCATAAATTTTATTTTTAATTTCATTAGTGATATGCGGAACCATTTGCACAGTGGCCCCTAAATAATCACCTTTTCTTTCTTTTTCAATAACAGATTTATAAATTTTCCCACTTGTAATATTTGAAGTATAATTTAATTCTTCATCAATAAATCTTTCATAATGTCCTAAATCTAAATCAGTTTCACAACCATCATAAGTTACAAAAACTTCCCCGTGTTGAATGGGATTCATTGTCCCGGGATCCACATTAAAATAAGGGTCAAATTTTTGCATAAATACTTTATAACCTCGATGTTTTAAAAGTAGAGCAATACTTGATGCCGTTATTCCTTTCCCTAAACCAGAAACCACCCCACCTGTTACAAATACATATTTTGCCATATAATTACCTCCCAAACAAAATATAAATAAAAAAACGAATAATTCTTGTGAGAACTATTCGGCTCTCTTTAATTATAAAAAAAATAAAATTGATAATCAATAAAAAGACATTAATTTGACACAATAAATTATTTGAAAGCAAAAAATATATTTATTTTCTTGAAATTTGCAAAAAATATGCAAAAATGTAAAAAATAAGTGTATTTTTTAACAATATTGTATTATACTATTAGTAAGGAGGAAAATTATGTTAATTGAATTTAGTGTGCAAAACTTCAAATCTTTTAAAAATAAAGTTACTTTATCAATGGAAAAAGATTATAGTGATGAAAACTTACAAAATACTTTTAAAGTAAATGATTTAGAGTTATTAAAATCAGCCGCCATATATGGGGCGAATGCTTCGGGCAAATCAAATTTAATTGATGCTTTAACAACGGCCGTTTTACTTGTTCGTAATTCTAATCTAATGACTATTGATGAAAAACTTATAAGTATTAAACCATTTATGTTAGATGATTCTTCTTTTAAAGAACCTAGTTATTTTGAATTTGTTATTTTAATTAATAAAGTTAAATATATTTATTCTTTTAGTGCCGATGTAAATAGAATATTATCGGAAAAATTAGTGGCTTATTATACTCAAAAACCCACTAGTATCTTTGAAAGAAATAAAAATAATTATACATTTTATGGCCCAGATGCTAAAAAATTAAAAACTATTGAAAAAAGAAACTTACCGAATAAATTATTTTTAGCGACCGCTACTAACTGGAATTATGAAAAAACTAAAGATGTTTATTTATGGTTTTTAAATAGTATTGATACTTTTGATACTTTAAGTAGAGTCAATAATTTAGATTTTGAATTATTAGAATTATATAGCAAAAATAATAAGGAATTAAAAGAATTTACTATTAATTTATTAAAAGAAGCTGATATAAAAATAAAAGATTTTAATGTTTCTTATGAAGAAGATATATATAAAAGAAGTAAATTTAATATTGAAGTATTCCATGAAGTAAATAATAATGATGGAAAAGTTAATGAATATAGTCTAGATTTTTTCGAAGAATCTAATGGAACAAAAACATTATTTGCTATTGCTCCTTATTTAAAAATGGCTCTAAGTAGTCCGAAAGTTATTATTGTTGATGAATTAGAAAGAAGTTTACATCCGGCTTTAATAGAGTTTTTAATTAAAATTTTTCATTCCAAATTAAACAAAGTTAATAGTCAATTAATATTTAGTACTCACGCCGTTAATTTATTAAATTTAGATATATTTAGAAGGGATCAAATTTGGTTTACCGAAAAAAATAATGAAAATGGTATAACTGACTTATATTCTTTAAGTGATTTTTCAGTTCGGAAAGAAGAAAATATTCAGAAAGGATATCTAAATGGTCGTTATGGCGCTATACCATTTATAAGAGATATTAACTTATGGGAAGAGTAAAGAAATTTAGAAATAAAAGACCTTTAATTTTAATTGGTTGTGAAGGAAATAGTGAAACTGAGAAAAAATATTTTAGTAATTTTGCTAGTATTAACTTACCAATAAAATTTGCCAGTGGTAATAGTACAGATCCGGAAGGTATTTTAAATGATATCAAAAATTATATGGTAAAAGAAGATATAAGTGCTACTTACAACGATAAAATATATATGGTATTAGATACTGATTTAAATCCGAAAAGAATTGAACAAATTGAAAAAATAACTTTAGAATGTGATAAATTAGGGATTAATATTATAACATCCACTCCAACTTTTGAAATTTGGTTTTTATTACATTTTCGGAATACGAAACTTAATTTTCCAAATAGTAAATCTGTTAAAAAAGAATTAAAAAAATATATTCCGCATTATAAAGAAGGAATGAATGTTTATAATCAAATTGTTGATAAAACAGAAATTGCCATAGAAAATGCTAAAATTTTGGAAAAAAGAGAAAAATTGAATAGTGAAAATAAATATGCTTTAGCACCACATACTTATGTGTACAAAATAATTGAAGAAATTAAAAATAATAATTAGTTAAAATAGAATAGCATTAATTTGTTATTCTTTTTTTAAATATTTAGAAATTATTAACAAAAAATTTTTATCTTTCAAATGTGTATTTTTTTAGATATAATATATTTAGGTGGTATAAATGAAAAAAGTAGTTTTAGTAGATGGAAATAATTTGTTATTTCGTTCTTATTATGCAACCGCTTATTCTGGTTCCATAATGCGAAATAGTTCAGGATTTCCGACTAATGCTTTATATGGTTTTACAGGAATGATTAATAAAATAATTGCGGAAGAAAATCCGGAATATATGGTGGTAGCGTTTGATATAGGGAAAAACTTTCGCAAAGAAAAATTTGATTTTTATAAAGAAGGAAGACATGAAACACCTGATGAATTAAAAATGCAAATGCCTCTTGCCCGAGATATTTTAAAAGCGATGGGTATTGCTTATGTCGAAATGGAACCTTATGAAGCCGATGATATTATTGGTACTATTTCCAAAATTGCGGAAGCCGACCCCGAATACTATACTTTAATTGTTTCAAGTGATAAAGATTTACTCCAACTAATTAGTTTTGAAACCGAAGTTAAACTTTTAAAACAAACCGGCTACATTCGTTATAATGCAGAGACTTTTAAAAATGACTGGGGAATTGACCCAATTAAAATAATTGATTTAAAGGCTTTAATGGGTGATGCTTCTGATAATATTCCGGGTGTTAAAGGTATTGGTGAAAAAACGGCTTTAAAATTATTACAAGAATATGGTTCTTTAGATAATATATATGCTAATATTGATAAGATTAAGGGTAAGAATCAAGAAAAATTAATTAATGATAAAGATAATGCTTATATGAGTTATGAAATTGCTACCATTTATAGGGAAGTACCTTTAAATGTTGATTTTGAATCTTATAAATATAATGGCCCCAAAACTTTAGAGTTACAAAATTTATTTGAAAAATTAGAATTTTATTCTTTTTTAAAAAATGTTAAAACAGAAACTGTTAAAGAAAATAAATATACGGTTATTAGCGATTTAAAAGATCTAAAATTAAATGATGAAGTAGCTTTTTATTTAGAATGTGATGATATAAATTATCATTTAGGTAAAATACTTGGTATGGGTTTAACTGATAAAGATAATACTTATTTTATTCCCGAAAATTTAGTTAAAGATACTTTTGGATTATTAAAGAATAAAAAATTAATTACTTACGATTTAAAGAAAAGTTTAGTTTTATTAAATACAGATATTAAATGTGATTTTGATTTAATGGTCGCATCTTACTTAGTTGATATGCCCGCTAGTTTAGATATTGCGCCTTTAATGCTTGCAATGGGTGAAAATATAGTGGGTTATGATGAATTTAAAAAGAATAAATTTAATGATTTAGAAAATATTATTACTTTAAAAAGCCGCTTTATTTTTGAACAAAAAGAAAATTTTCAAGATAAGTTAAAAAAAGAAGAACAAGAAGATATTTTTAATAAAATAGAAATGCCTTTAATATATGTTCTTGCCGATATGGAACAAAATGGTTTTAAATTTGAAGATAATGCTTTAGATACTATGCGGGCGGAAGTTGATGCCAAAATTAAAACAATTACCGAAGAAATATATGAGATGAGTGGAGAAGTCTTTAATGTGGCAAGTCCGAAACAAATGGGGATTGTTCTGTTTGAACATATGGGTATTGGTAAAAGTAAAAAAATTAATCGGGGTTATAAAACCGATGTTAAAACTTTACAAAAATATGTGGATAAACACCCAATTATTAACAAAGTTTTAGAGTATCGTAACTTATATAAATTAAAAAGTACTTATTTAGATGGCTTAAAAGACTTTGTTTTAAGTGATGGGAAGATTCATACCATATTTAATCAAACTTTAACAAGAACAGGAAGACTTTCTTCAAGTGAACCCAACTTACAAAATATTCCAGCGAGAGAAGAATATGGTAAACAAGTAAGAATGGCTTTTGTCCCTAGTAAAGATTTAATTGTGAGTGCTGATTATTCCCAAATTGAATTAAGAATTCTTGCTCATATTTCCGGAAGTAAAGAACTTATTCAAGCTTTTGTTAATGATGAAGATATTCATACAAGAGTGGCCGCCGATATTCACGGGATAAAAGAAAGTGAAGTAACGAAACATATGCGGAGTATGGCCAAAGCCGTAATATTTGGCATTGTTTATGGTATCAGTGGTTTTGGTTTAGGAGAAAATCTTAATATTTCCAAAAGTGAAGCGAATAAATTTATTGAAAAATATTATGAACTTTATCCGGGTGTTAAAAACTATATGGATAACATTGTTAAAAGTGCTTATGAAACTGGCGAAGTTAAAACAATGTTTGGAAGAGTAAGAAAAATAAAAGAATTAAAAGATGCTAACTATCATATGCGAACTATGGGTGAAAGAATGGCATTAAATACGCCAATTCAAGGTTCTAGTGCTGACATTATGAAAATGGCGATGATTGAAGTTTATAATAAAATTAAAGAAAATAATTTAGAAAGTAAATTAATCTTACAAGTTCACGATGAAATAATTATTGATGCTAAAGAAGAAGAAATTCCTGTTTTAAAAACTATTTTAAAAGATGCGATGGAAAATGTTGTTAAATTAAGCGTTCCTTTAAAAATAGAAATTAATACCGGTGTTAATTGGTTCGATGCTAAATAGCTTGAGCCTTTTTTCTTGTGCTAAATGCACAATGAAATTAATGCTAAATGCACAATGAAATTAATGCTAAATGCACAATGATATTATTTTTTGCTGTTATTAAAGTTAATTATTGACCCACCATTATAGAATAGAAAATCACCATATTGAAGTATTTTAGTAGTATTACCTAAAGATGTAACTGCGGGATTTATTAATAAATTAGTTCTTTTATTTAAGGGAATAAATCCTCTTAAATTTTTTGTTTCTTCTAATTTAAAACTTTTACTTGGTGTAATAATTCCCCTATAGGGATTTCCTAATAAATTAAGTATTTTTTCTAAAGGTAATATTCTTAACTGTGTCATACCATTATGATTATGACCACTTATTACTAAATCAATATTATCTAATAAACCTGCTTTATTTAAATGAAAAGCAAAATTAGGATAATGACAAAGTAAAATATTATATTTATTTTTATCTAATTTTTTTAAATAACTATATTTTTGAACTTCTTGATTAATAATATTTGATGTTTTATCTCGATCCATAGCGTAGTTAAAACTTGGATTAATAATCGTTACGGTTTTAAATTCATCTAATTTATAAGTTTTATTTTCTTCATAAAATATTTGTTTGTTTTCTTTTAAATTCTCATTTATGGCATCATTTAAAGCATAAGTCTTTTGTAAATTTTTTCTAATATAATTACTTTCATCATGACACCCAAAAGAAAGATAAACTTTAGCATATTTACTTAAAGTATCAATAAAGTTAATTATGTTTTCTTTAGTTTCTTTGTTATCTAAAGTTTTAGTAGAGTCAATAATATCCCCCACTAAAAAGATCATATCAAATTGATGTTTACTTAAATATTTTAAAATGACCTTTAATTTGCGGGTATTTTTATGATAATGAATATCTGATAAAACTAATATTTTTAAATTATTTCCTTTTGTTAAAAAATTATAATTAAATAATTTCATATATATCACCAAGCCTTATTAATTATAAAGGATTTAAAATAAGAAAGTCAAATTATGACCTATGTTTAAATATAAAAATATGATAAAATTAAAGTGAAGGTGATAATATGCCCGAGATAGCGGAAGTTGAAACAGTAAGAAATACTTTAAAGAAAAGAATATTACATAAGAAAATTAAAGATGTCAATATAAGATATGCCAAAATTATTGAAAGTGACTTAGAGGAATTTAAGAAAGTTTTAATTGGCAATGAATTTGAAGATATTTTAAGAAGAGGTAAATGGTTAATTTTTAAATTACATGATTATTATTTATTAAGTCATTTACGAATGGAAGGTAAATATTTTATTAAGGATAGTAAGGAAGAAATTGTTAAACATGAACATCTAATCATAACATTTAATGATGGAACTGATTTAAGGTATCATGATACAAGAAAATTTGGTCGTTTAAAAATTGTGCCTTTAGATAAGTTAGAGACTACGGAAGAAATTCAAAAACAAGGAATTGAACCAATTTCCAATAATTTAACTAGTACTTATTTATTAGAAAAATTTAAAAATAAAAGATTACCGATTAAAACAGTATTACTAGATCAAGAGATTATCAGTGGCTTAGGTAATATTTATGCTGATGAAGTTTTATTTGCGAGTGGCATTAATCCTTTAAAGAAAGCATCATTAGTTACTAAAGAAGAATGTGAGAAGATTATTTCCTCATCTAAAAAAATTATTACAAAAGCCATTGAAATGGGTGGTACAACTATTAAAAGTTATACTTCTAGTTTAGGAGTTACGGGTCATTATCAAGATTATTTGTGTGTTCATAAAAGAGAAGGCAAGCCTTGTCCGAAATGTGAAAGACCAATTAAAAGAATAAAAGTGGGAGGAAGAAGTACTTATTATTGTGAGAATTGTCAAAAATAAAGGGGTTATAAATGGATAAGATAATTAAAAATACTTTAGAAAAAATAACTAATGAAGGTTTTAATGCCTATTTAGTGGGTGGTTTTGTAAGAGATTATTTACTTGGAATTAAATCATTAGATATCGATATTTGTACGAATGCTTTACCGAAAGATTTACATAAAATTTTCCCAGTTAATAACAATAGTAATAACTATGGCGGTTTTAATTTGCAAATTAAAAAATATAATATTGATATTACTACATTCAGAAAAGAATTAAAGTATGAGGGAAGAAAACCAACCGAAATTGTTTATATTAATAGTTTAGAAGAAGATATTAAAAGAAGAGATTTTACTATAAACGCTATTTGTATGGATAAAAATGAAAAAATAATTGATTTAGTTGATGGGGTAAATGATTTAAATAACCACCAAATTAAAATGCTTGGCGATATCTCCGAAAAATTACAAGAAGACCCTTTAAGAATTTTAAGAGCAATTCGTTTTGCAACGGTTTTAAATTTTGAAATAGATGCTGAGTTAGACAAAAAAATTCAAGAACATTATCAATTAGTAGGTACTTTATCTAAAAGTCGGATTAAAGGGGAATTAAATAAAATATTACTGCATAAAAACTTTTTAAAAGGTTTAGAATTATTAAAAAAATATCAAATATTAGATTTATTAAAGATCAGTTATGATAATGATATGACTTATGTCAGCGATTTAAGCGGTATGTGGGCCCAATTAGAATTTAGTACCGATTTTGCATTTACAAAACAAGAAATAAGAAATATAATTAATATTAGACGAATAGTGCGTATAGGCCATATTGATAATCACTCCTTATTCAATTATGGCTTATACACCAATTTAGTCGCTGCGGACATTCTTAATTTTGATAAAAAAGTTGTTAATAAACTTGCTAAAAATATTCCAATCAGAAAGAATAGTGATTTGGATATTACTAGTGAAGAAATTATGACTATATTGAATATCGAACCTTCTAAAAAATTAAGAATGGTTACTGAGGAATTAATTGATTTAGTTTTAGATAATAAACTAAAGAATAAAAATAGTGAGATAAAAAAATATTTAAAAGAAAGGTGAAAGCAATGGGGAATAATAAAAAGTATGTCGTTGAAGCCAACTTTATTAAAGAAGCCTACAAACTAAAATTATCTTTAGCGGAATTTTTATTATTACTCTATTTTGAAAATGCTGATGAAGCCAAGTTTGATTTAGATTTAATTAGCCAAAAGTTAAAAATTGAAAAGAATGATATTTTTGAGGCTTTTAATGGACTAATAACTAAAGGAATTATTACGATGACTAGTGAAAAAAATGAAGCTGGTAAAAGATACGATAAGATTTCTTTAGAAGGTTTTTATGATAAATTAAAAGCTAGTTTAAAAAAAGAAAGTGAATCTAAGTTAAAAGATGATATTTTTACCAAATTTGAAAGTGAATTTCGCCGTCCTTTAACGGGTACGGAATTTGAAGTAATTAAGGCTTGGATTGAAAAAATGTATAATGAAGATTTAATTTTAAGAGCTTTAGAAGAAGCCTCATACAATGGAGTTACCAATATTCGTTATATTGATAATATTTTATATGATTGGACAAAAAAGAATTTAAAGACAAGAGAAGATGTTGATAACTATTTTAAAAATAAAAAAGATAATAAAAATTATGATGAGACAAATGTCTTTGATTATAACTGGTTAGATGATTATGATAAGTAGTGAAGAAGTAATTAAATATTTAGATGAGATTATTCCGAATCCTAGATGTGAGTTAGATTATACTAAAGATTATGAATTATTAATGGCGACTGTTTTATCGGCTCAATCAACGGATAAAAGAGTTAATATGGTTACAAAAGAATTATTTAAATATAATTTAGAAGAAATAAGTAAATTAGATTTAAAAACAATTGAAAATATTATTAAACCAGTAGGTACTTATCAAAGAAAAGCCGAATATATTAAAAAGATTGCGAATAAATTACTTACTGATTATGATGGAATAGTTCCCAATAATAGAGAATATTTAGAAAGTTTACCGGGAGTAGGAAGAAAGACCACTAATGTAGTTTTATCTAATATTTATGGTGTACCCGCTATTGCGGTAGATACCCATGTTTTTCGTGTTGCCAAAAGATTAGGTTTTGCAAAAGATACTGATGATGTTTTAACAGTGGAAAAGAAATTAATGCGAAAATTTCCGAAAGATAAATGGAGTAGACTTCATCATCAATTAGTTTTATTTGGTAGATACACTTGTAAAAGTAAAAATCCGGATTGTGAAAAATGCCCTTTTATAAATAAATGTAAAGTTAAGTAAAATTCGTTGGTAAATATTGCCATTTAGTATTACAATATATATGTATGAAAAGGTGGCTGTAAGTTAATGAATGGTAATAAGTTAGGAAAGATAATTGTTGGGTTAAGAAAATCGAAAGGCTTTACTCAAAAACAACTAGCAGATGAATTACATGTTAGTGATAAATCTCTATCTAATTGGGAAAGAGGTTATAGTTTACCAACAATTGAAACTGTTTATTTGTTTAGTAAATATTTTGAAGTAAACTTCCAAGATCTAATGAAAGCAAGACTTGAAGATGATAAGGATGGTAATTTAGTTCAAGGTGTCATTGATGAATTTAATAATATGGGTAATAAGAAAGCTAAAAGATTAAAGAAAATTTTATTTGGTACTTTGATAATTATTGCTATTTTGATTGTGGGTTTATTTTTTGTCTTTAATTATAATCGTTTTGTAGTGTATAAAGTTCAATTAGAAAATTCAGATTTTGTAATGATTAGTGGATCATACATTGAAACAAATCAAAAAGATACATTATATTTAAACAACATTAATGTAAAAGGATTAGAAATAAAAAATACGGATACAGTATCAGTAGATGTATATGTTTTAGATAATAAAGAAGAAAAATTAATTAATACTTTTTCTGATTTAGATAATATTCATATTGACAATTTTGAAAGTTATATTGAATTTGATAATTTAAGTGATTATTTTGACAAGTTGTATTTGAGAGTAACTATTATTGATAAAAATAATAAAGTTCAAGAGTATACAACAAAGATGAAATTTATTAAAGATTTTTCAAATAGTAAAATTTATATTAAAGATAATATTGAGATAGTTAAAACAATAAATAAAACACCAGAAGAAATTAAAAATATTTTATTAAAAAATGATTATAAAGAAAATCCAAATAATAATTTTATAAAAAAGGATAAAATATATAATATAAATTATATGATGAATTTAAACAAAATAAAAATTTACTATGAAAAAAATGGTTTTAATTATCTTTATACTTATTTATTAGATGTTAATAGAATAGAAATATTAATATATAATAACAATAATCTTGAAATTGAAAATTATAAATACGATGTCCAAAATGGTAAAGTAATTGAATGTATTACTGGTAAATGTAATAATTATGAAGAAACATTAAAACTGTTTAAAAAAGAAGTATTATATTTATTAAAATAAAATCTCATATTGTGAGAAAAACAATTCTCATAAAATTAGGTTGCTATCTTTCGACAAAATATTTAAAATAGTTGGTGGAAAGGAGAAAAATGGGTTGAAAAATGTGAAGTTTATATTTTTGATGATTATTAGCATGTTTGTTATGTTTCCTATTTTTACATATGCAAAAACTATTATTAATAATAATGGTGTTGAAATGACCGAAGAAGAATACAACAATTTTTTAAAAATTCATGATCAAAGATATGTTATGTTAATGACAGAAGAAGATTATGATAGATTAAAAGATTTAGATTATAGTGATGTAAGAAAAGAAACAAAATATACAATAAGTACTTATAATGAGCATTTAAATTTAACAACTGAAAGAGAAATATCAAAAGAAGAATATGGTCACTTTGGTAATACAGCATCACCTTTATTAGATGATGGTGGTAATTACTTTGCTTCAACAGCTAAAAGCATTACGATAAGTTTAATTGGTGGTTCCATTTGGAATAATGTTTCTGTAGATGTAGCATGGAAGGGCATACCTAAAACGCGTTCTTTTGATGTTATGGGAATTCGTGGTTATGGCTTTGAATTTAGAAATGGCTCTCAAATTGGAAGACAAATTTACAAAACGAATGGATCTTACAAAGTAATAGATTATAGTTGGAATGGCACAAATATTAAGAGATTGGACAATGGCTTTGGAATTTCTATGAATATCGTAAATGATGACATCGATGACCTAATGCTTTCAGTTGAATGTGGCGTTACCCCTACCGAAAGTTATCCAGCAATTTATGGCTCTTATCAACATGCAGTTCAAAATGTATCCTTAACAGAATCACATAACTACTATTTGGGAGCTGGCGGTTTAGGTGATGTATTTGTTTTTCCATATAATACTTCAGTGAAGTATGATGGAATGACAGGTGTGAAAATCCAATATTGACTTCAAAATGTTAAAAGAGAAACTTGAGCAAAAATATAAGCCATCTTCTGTTTCAACTGAGATTTTTCAGAATTTCCAAGTTGCGGCTTGGTATATGTTAAAAGAAGATAAAAAATTTTTACTGCTTGCACACGGATTAGATTATTATGATACGCGAAGTCGCGACTAAATGATTGAGATGTAGTACTCCTATATCTCTTTTTTTTGCTTTTTTGGTATAAATTTTAAAAACACTCATAGCATTAAAGTAGAAAAAGGAGAGAAGTTATGGAAAAAGAAAGTATTATATCTTCGATAGCTAAGAGAGGTAATGGGGAAATTTATTTAGGTGTCGTTGGGGCTGTTCGGACTGGTAAATCGACTTTTATCAAAAGATTTATTGAAAATTTAGTAGTTCCTAATATTACTGAAGATTTTGATAAAAAGAAATGCTTAGATGAAATTCCCCAAAGTGCTGAAGGTAAAACAATAATGACTACGGAACCAAAATTTGTCCCAAGTAATGGAGCTACTATTAAGGTTGATAACTTTGAAACTAACATTAAATTAGTTGATTGTGTTGGTTATGTTATTCCCGAGGCGGCCGGTTATGAAGATGAAGATGGTAATCCAAGAATGGTTAAAACACCTTGGTTTCCTGATGCCGTACCTTTTGTTGAGGCTGCGGAAATTGGGACGCAAAAAGTTATCAAAGATCATTCAACTATTGGTATTGTCGTAACTACTGATGGTTCTTTTGGGGAAATCAAAAGAGAAAACTATGTGGAAGCCGAAGAAAAAATTGTGGGGGAATTAAAAGAAATTGGGAAACCTTTTATTGTGGTTTTAAATACAGTGCATCCAACTAATACGGAAACTGTGGAATTATCAAGGTCTTTAAGTGATGCTTATGATGTTCCGGTTATGCCAATTAATGTGGAAGCAATGAATGAAAAAGAAATTATGAGTATTTTAAAAGAAGCTTTATATGAATTCCCAGTCTTAGATATTTTAGTCAATATGCCAGAATGGGTTCACGTTTTACCTAATACTCATGAAATTAAAGCTCATTATTTAGAAAAAATAAAAGAAAGTGTTGTAAGTGTTAATAAAGTTAAAGATGTCGATTATATAATTAGTCATTTTGAAGATAGTCCTTATATTTCTAAATCTTATATTAGTGAACTTGATACCGCAAGTGGTACTATTACAATTAACTTAGAAAGTCCAAATGAACTTTATGATGAAACTTTAAAATCTTTAATGGGTGAATATTCAACAACAAAAGCGGGACTTCTTAAAATATTTGCGACATATAAAGAGGGTAAGGAAGAAACTGAACTTTTAAGAAATGCTTTAAAACAAGCGAAGACAACCGGTTATGGTATTGTCTATCCAACTCTTAAAGATATGAAGTTAGAAATACCTGAGATAGTTAAACAAGGTAGTCGGTATGGCGTTAAATTAAAAGCTTTAGCATCTTCAATCCATCTAATGAAAGTTGATGTAGAATCTACCTTTGAACCAATCATTGGTAGTGAAATGCAAAGTAAAGAATTAATTGATTATTTAATGAAAGATTATGAAACTGATCCAAGTAGTATTTGGAAAAGTGAAATCTTTGGTCGTAGTCTAGAAGTTATTGTCCAAGAAGGTATTCAAGCTAAACTTAATATGATGCCAGATAATACTAGATTTAAGTTATCTAATACTGTAACCAAGATTGTTAATAAAGGCTCAAATAATCTAATTGCAATTGTTTTATAGGAGAGAAGAGATTCTCTTTTTTATTGTAATTTTTGTCAAATTTCAGTCAATTTTGGTCGAAAATCCTTAAAAATTTGCAATTTTCACTTAAATATCAACATTTTTTATTGATTTTAAATAATTTTTTTGATAATCTTATTATGTGAGGACAATAGGTCCAAACGAATGATATTGTTTTATTAAAAAAATGAGGAGGTAAGAAAACATGTCAAGACAAGAAATCGTAGATATGGTAGCTGAAAAAGCAGAATTATCTAAAGCTGCTGCTGGCAGAGCATTAGATGCTGTTTTAGAAGGTATCACTACAGGACTTAAAAAGGAAGGAAAAGTTACTTTTGTTGGATTTGGTACTTTCAGTGCTAAAAAAAGAGCTGCAAGAGAAGGTATTAACCCTCTAACTAAAGAACCTTTAAAAATTCCTGCAAAGACAGTTGCTTCATTCAAAGCTGGAAGCAAATTAAAAGATGCTTTAAACTAAAAAGTAAAGGTTTAGTAAATTAAGTTAGCAAATTGCTAACTTTTTTAGTGTTTTCATATCAAAATAGAGTATAATATAAGTGAGGTAGAGTATGAAAAAGAAAAATATTATTTTATTATTAGGAATCCTTTTAATAATTATTCCTTATTTAATTAATGCTTATAGTATTTTTAAATTAATCGCGGTAATTCTCGGAATTATTTTAGTAACAATTTATGTTTATTTACGGAAGAAGAGTATTTTTATTATATTTCTTCCCCTACTTCTTTTAGTAATTACTTATAGTCTTGATTATATTAAAACTTATACTTTTGATTTAAAACCTATTTATGTTTTAGAAAATAAAATAAATAATAAAGTTGCTATCTATAATAGTTTACTTTATCAAATATATAAATGTGATAATAAATATATTTTAGATAAAGATTTTACGAATGATTATAAATGTTCTCCCAAGTTATTAAATGAAATAAATGTTAATAGTTTTCTAGCAAGTCCTAAAGAAAGTTTTAAAGAATACCATCACAAGTTTATTAAAGTAATGGGTAAAATTAGTAAAGTTAAAGGGAATACTAATTTAGAATTAAAAAGTTATAATACAAGTGATAAGACTATTAATGGCTATGTTAAATTTAATGAAAATAGTAAATTAATTGTTAATATAAATAATATGGATTTGAGTAAATATAAAATATATGATTATGTTACAGTAGTGGGATTATTAGAAAGTTTTAACAAAGATAATAATGAACTTATCTTAACAAATGGTTTAATAGAAAAAAATAATTTATACGATAATTATAAATTAGAAGTTATTTTAAAAGATAAATGTGATAATGAATTAAGTGAATATATTCCCGGTTACTTTAGAAAGTGTATTGAAAATATTTATTTAAATTATGGAATAGATAAATATGAACTTAGTTATGCTATTAAAGATGGGAAGATTACTTTTAAAGAAATATTAGAAAATAAAGAATATGAAGAAGTAGAAGATAAGAAGATTTATAAATTAGATAAATTCAATATATTAAGTTGTAGCGAAGATAAGAATATTATTTTAGATAAAGATGAAAAAATAGACTACACATTATGTGAAAAATAGCCTATTTTTTAAAAACAATTATTTTAAGAAGTTCATAATTAAATCAATCATAACTTCTTTTTCTCTGGGATTAGATTCGGCGATTAAAAGAGTGATAGAAGCAAGGGTATTATTATCAATAATTTGCATACCATTTCGATATAGAATATTATTTACTTGTAAAAAATAAATAAAGATAGTTGCTGCAATTCTTTTATTACCATCAATAAAAGCATGATTTTTAACAATTAAATAGAGTAGATTAGCGGCCTTCTCTTCAATACTTGGATAAACATCTTCCCCATCAAAAGATTGATAAATATCCTGAATAATTGATTTAAAATTAGCATTTCTTTCTAAGGCAAATAAACTACTTTCATTG
>CANQHT010000018.1 GCA_947623705.1 uncultured Bacilli bacterium | reverse complement strand
GTCCAAAAACATCCTAAAATATTTACCGGTTTTTCTGATACAACTAATAATCATTTAATGTTAAATAAATTAGGGTTATCCACATTTTATGGACCATGTCTATTAGTAGACCTTGCTGAATTAGATAACGAGATGCTACCTTATACTAAATATTATTTTGAAAAAATTTTTGGTGATGGTGAGGGCTTTGAAATTACTTCTAGTCCGGTGTGGTATGAAGATAGAGCAGATTATGGAAAAGATGAAATTGGTAAACCGAGAGTAATGCATAAGGAAGAATATGGCTATGAAACTTTAAATGGTAAGGGTATTGTAACGGGAAAATTATATGGTGGTTGTTTAGAAAGTATTTATGATGCTTTAACGGGATTTACTTATCCCGATGTCTCAGAAGTTTATAAGAAGTATGAAATTTTTCCAACTGATGCTGAATGGCAAGAAAAAATTTTATTTTTAGAAACTTCTGAATTAAGAATAGAACCTCAAGAATTAGAAAAAATGCTATTAGAAATAAAGAACAGAAATATTTTTAAACTTGTTAAAGGTGTAATTGTCGGTAAACCTATTGATGAAAAATATTATGAAGAATATAAAGAAGTATATAAAAAAGTATTTAATGATTTAGATACTCCAGTACTTTATAATGTCAATTTTGGCCATTCTGTTCCTAGATGTATTTTACCTTATGATGCTGAAGCCACTATTGATTATGATAATAAAAGAATCTTTATTAATTCTAATATTTTAGAATATTCAAAAGAAGAAAAACAAAATAAGAAACAATTAAAAATAAAATAATAAAAAAGGATGAATTTATGACTAACGTTAATATTAGATTGTTAAAAGATGAGGATATAGATTATAAATTATTAGAAAAATGGTATCAAGAAGAGGAAATATATTCTAATTTTGAACAACGAAAATTAAATTATAAAGAAATAAAAGAAAAATATTATCCAAGAACTTTAAAAAAAGCCAAAGTTCCTGTTTATATGATTGAATATAAGCAAAAACCGGTCGGAATAATTCAATACAAATTATTAGATGAAAAAGACAAAGAACTATACAAATTAAAAGGTAATAACATTTATGAAATGGATATCTTTATTGGTGAATTAAATGAACATAATAAAGGAATTGGTAGTTCGGCAATAAATAAATTATCCGAATTTTTATTTAAGGAAAAGAATGCTAAAATTCTAGTAATGTGTCCTTTAAAAAATAATATAAAAGCAATAAATTGTTATAAAAAATGTGGCTTTTATATAAAGGATTATTTTGATATAGAAGATACTATTGGTGTACTTCAAACGTATGCTTTAATGACTAAAGAAAGCCATTAAAAAAAGTAATGATTCGAAATTTCATTACTTTTTTATGTTTATTAATTATAATGCTTTTGATTTATATTTTTCAATAATTTCTTCTTGAGTTAAAGCATGATCATAAGTTGTTTGCATTACACTACCATTAATTATTCTTGGTTGATATATTTTTGCTATTTCTTTTGTTCTTCTTTCTTCAGCACTTAATTGCATATATTCAGGTTGTCCTTCAATATGTTTTGCTACAACATAATCGCCATCTAAATGGGAAACTAATGCTGCTGGATCATTGGCTATCATAAATTGAGTTTTATCAATTGTCCCATCATCAGAAAATGCTCAACTTGGAACAACTTCTATACTTTGTCCCATTGGAATATGAACTGCTACTAAAAATTCTTGTTCGCTAGGATCTTTAGTTGAAATAGTCGCTGGTTGTATTCCAATACTTGTCATATCAACATCATAAGCAGTCATATTTGAAGGCTTAACTGGCCATCTTTCACCAACTGTTCCTGTTAAAACAAATGGTCTATCTGGACTTGTTGTCCAATGATTTTGTTCTAAAACATTAAATCCAGTTTTTACAGCATATTCCGTTTTTGCTCCATTTACTTCAAATGATTTTTCTTCAAATCCATCTAATAATGGTTGAGTTTCGGTAATTTGATAACAAGCAAGTTCAGCTTGTACTTCATATTTTGCCTTCCGACACCATTCAAACCCTTCTGGTAAATTTTGATTTTCCATATTCTTTCTCCTCTACTTTCATTTTAATTATAATAAAGTAATAATTTTTAGTCAATAAATCTTTCATTTAAATACATTTAAAAAATATTTACAAATAAATAAGTTTTGCTTATAATTAAATTATAAATAATTTTTAAAAATTTACCTTATTAAGAGTGATGGAGGGAATAGGCCCGACGAAGTCCAGCAACCTATTTAATTAGGTGCTAAATCCTACGGTAAATACCGAAAGATAAGGATAATCAAGCATTTAGAGAGATTATCTTTAAGTGCTTTTTCTTTTGAGGTAAATTAAAAGGAGGAATATATATGAAAAAATTATTTACGGCAGAATCAGTAACATTTGGTCATCCAGATAAATTGAGTGATTTAATTGCTGATTCTATTTTAGATGCTTATCTAGAGGAAGATAAAGATTCCAAAGTGGCTTGTGAGGTGGCAATTAGTCAAAACAAAGTCTATATTATGGGAGAAGTTACTAGTAAATGTTCACCCGATATTCCAAAAATAGTAAGGAATGTTATTAATGATGTTGGTTATTCTAAAGATGAATTATTATTTAATGGCAATACTTGTGACATTAGCATTAATATTAGTAAACAATCGCCAGATATTGCTCAAGGAGTAAATAAAGAAGATATTGGGGCAGGTGATCAAGGAATAATGTATGGTTATGCCACTAATAAAACGGAAAATTATATGCCACTCGCTTTAAATCTTGCCCATAAGTTAACTAAAAGATTAGAAATAGTAAGGAAAGAAAATATCATTTCAGGTTTAAGACCAGATGGTAAAGCTCAAGTTACCTTAGAAGAAAATAATAATAAGAATTATGTCAAAACAATCGTAATTTCTTGTCAACATGATGCGGACAAAGATTTAGATCTTTTAAGAGAAGAAATTATTAAGTATGTTATAAAAGAAGTAATACCAAAGGGATATTTAACTAAAGATACATTAATATTAATTAATCCAACCGGTCGCTTTGTAATTGGCGGTCCAGTTGCTGATACCGGTGTAACAGGTAGAAAAATAATGGTCGATACTTATGGCACTCTTGCCCATCATGGTGGTGGTGCTTTCAGTGGTAAAGATTATACTAAAGTTGACCGGAGTGCCACTTATTATGCGAGATTTGTTGCGAAAAATATTGTGGCGAATAATTTAGCCCAAGAATGTGAAGTAAGAGTAGCTTACGCTATTGGAGTATCTAAACCCGTTATGGTTGATATCGAAACCTTTAATACTAATAAAATTCCAGTTGCTAAAATTAAACAAATTGTTTTAGATAATTTTGATTTTCGACCTAAAAATATTATTGAAAGTTTAAATTTGAAAAATATTAAATATGCGGAAGTAACTAAAGATTATCATTTTGGGAGTGTTAAATATCCATGGGAGAAGATTGTCAAAATAAATTAATACAAGTATAATAAAATTAATTAAATTAAACATAATAATATTAAGGTGGTTTTCTTGAAAAATAATACTTTGTTTTATATTTTTATAACTCTTCTAATTATTAATGGAATGTTAATTTATAGTAGTATTCCTAAACTTAATAATACTATAAAAACTGATAAAATAACAACTAATGTTTTTAAGATAACAAACGTTACTACTACGTGTGATGACTATGAAGAAGAGTTATTTAAAGATAGTGAATATACATATTATTTAGTCTGTAGCAAAAGTTCTAATATAACCATAAAATACCTTGATGGAGATGTTTATACTTTGAAGGATATATTAGAAAATAATTATTTAACTATCGATGATTTAATTAATGGCGGTTTAATTATTAAAAAAGTACCAATAAACAATGAAAGTATACCTAATGATAATCCAGTAGTAGATAATTCTAGACCAGAAGTAGATAATAATAATTCAGATAATACAAAACCTAGTACTAATACTGAAACTAAACCAAACACAAATACTAATTCTAAACCTGATAATACTACTAATCCAAATCCAGTTATTTTAACAACTGCTGAAATACTTGAATATAATAAAAAAATCATTAATAAAACAGATATGTATTATGATATTAATAATATAAAAAGTTTAAGTAAAGAAAAAATTGAAGAATATATTACTACATATAATTTACCTAAATTACCAAAATATGATGGTGATTTAGAATTAAATAGTACGACTACCCAAAATATTTTAGATAACCGGGCTTTAGATAATATTATAGATTTAAATAGTATCACGAAAGGTATAATTGTTAAAAGAACTAATTTAAGAAGTTTTCCCACTAATATCTATTTTTATGATAATAAAAATAAAAAAGATTTTGATAGATTACAAGAAACGGAATTACATGTCAATACCCCAGTTCTAATTGTTCATGAAAGTTTAGATAAAGAATGGTATTTTGTAATAAGTCCTTTCTATGTTGGTTGGGTTTTAAAAGATAATGTGGCTTATGCTAAAGATGAAGATTTAAATTATCTTATTAATAATAAAAATTTTATTGTTATTACAGAACCTGTAGTAAATATAAATAATGTTACTTTAGATATGAGTGTTAAATTACCTTTTGTTGGAAGTAATAATAATAATTTAAATGTTATATTATCTACTAAAGGTAGTGATGGTTTTGTTAAAATGACTAATGTAAGTATTTCAAAAGATCAGGCTAGTATAGGGTATCTTCCTTATACCAAAGAAAATATTATTGAATTAGCTACTAAATATTTAGGTATCAAGTATAGTTGGGGAGGCCTTGATAATGGCGTTGATTGTTCTAGTTTTGTAAGTAATATATATCGTGTTTTTGGTTTTACCTTCCCAAGAAACACATCTAGTCAAAATAAAAGTGTGGGAACTATTACAAGTTTAGAAAATAAAACTCCAACTGATAAATTAAATTTAATTAAAAATACCGAACCAAGTTTATTATTTCAAAGTGGTCATGTAATGTTATATATTGGTGAGGATAATAATAAACCTTATATAATTCACGCTTCTGGTAGTGATATGCAAGTAGTTAAAACGGAATTAACAGTAAATTCATCATATTTAAAAAAGATAAATCGGGTAGTTTTAGTAGGAAAATAGCAAATATTTAACACAAGATAAGAAATAAATGATATAATCTTCAATGCAGAAAGGAATGTACCCTCTATGGAAAATATTAAACTACTAGAAAAAAGTATTATTGAAAATAATAACCATCAACATATTTGCTTAAGTGATGAACAGGAAAAAGATTATCTTATTACCAAATTTTTAAAAGATTATAATATTAATCTAAATGATACTAAACCAATAGCGGTTAAATTAGAAGATTTTCTTTTACCAGATATAGAAATTGATGCATCACTAGATTCTAAATTAATTAATGTTTTAAGTCGGGAACATTTATACTTTGCTATTATTTATCAAATTCTTAAAAACATTAAAGAAAAAATTAGTAATATTGAAACAACTGATTTAGGTAATGGCTTTTTAAAAGTTATAAATAAAGTAGTAGTTAAAGATTCATCTAAACAAATAAAAAGTATTAATGAACTACTTTATGCTTTAGAAGAATCAAGATATGCTTACTATGAACAATATCAAGAATATTTACAAAGAGGGACAATTAATTTAAATAAAGAGCATTTAACTATTCCTTATGTTAAAGATTTACAATTTTGGTTGTATTTTATTAAGAAAATAATTAATACGGAATATTATTTTGCGATGTTAATTAATATTGATGAACATATTACTAAAATTACCGAATCTGCGATTAATGGAATTGTGGCTATGCCTATTGTTTCTGATTTATCAGTAAAATTATTTTTAGATAGTGAAGAAGATTTTGTAGAGTATGATTTAAGTAATCATTCAGTTACAAATTATGAAATAGTTGATTTGGAAAGAAAGGCTAAATTAGTGCGAACTAAATAGTCTTTTTATTTATGTGAAAATAATGGTATAATGGAGATAAGAAAAGAGGAAAATATGAAAAAGAATATTATTAATGTTTTAATTGTTGTTGTGCTTGCTTTATTACTTTATTATTTTATTTTACCACCTATTAATTTAAGCAGTCCTTTATTTTGGACATATCTATTTATGATGTTAGTAATCATCATTTTTGTTAATTTATCAAGTGACATTACTTATGTTTTAAGAGGAAGACGCTCTGAAATTAATCGTTTTACTACTTGTCTAACTATTTCTATTCCAACATTGCTTGTTTTAATTATTTTAATCAATTTTATTGTATCTCCCTTATTTAGTGCTAAAAGTTATAGTGAAAGAATAACTGTAGATGAAACCCATGAATTTGTTAAAGATGTTGCTTTAGTAGATTTTACCAAGACTCCTTTAATTGATAAAGACAGTAGTCAAAAATTAGGAGATCGGAAAATGGGGGAATTTACCTCTTGGGTTAGTCAATTTTATGTTAGTGATTTATATACTCAAATAAATTATAATAATGAAATAGTACGGGTTACGCCTTTAGAATATGCAGGTTTAATTAAATATTTTACTAATCGTAAAGAAGGTATTAAAGGTTATATTAAAGTAAATTCTGTTAATGGTAGTTCATCTTTAGAAGAATTAGATAAAGGAATGCGTTATGTTCCAAGTGCTTGCTTTTTTGAAGATTTAAATAGAAAACTAAGAATTAGTTATCCATTTACGATTTTTGATGAAGCATCTTTTGAAATTGATAATGAAGGTCATCCTTATTGGATAGTCCCAACAGTTAAATATATTGGTGTTGGTATGAAAAAAGAAATTAATGGAGCCGTTATTTTAGACCCAATTACCGGGGAAAGTAAGAAATATACCAAAGATGAAATACCTACATGGGTAGATCATGTTTATAGTGCCAGTCTTGTTATTGAACAAGTTGATAACTGGGGTGAATACAGGAATGGTTTCTGGAATTCTATCTTTGGTCAAAAAGATGTTATTAATACTACCGAAGGTTATAATTATTTAGTTATGGATGATGATGTTTATTTATATACAGGTATTACATCAGTTTCTAGTGATGAATCTAATTTAGGATTTATTCTAGTTAATTTAAGAACTAAAGAAACTAATTATTATGCCTCTCCTGGAGCGGAAGAATTTAGTGCCATGGCTTCTGCCGAGGGTTTAGTTCAAGAAAAAGGTTATGAAGCATCATTTCCACTTTTAATTAATTTAAATAATAAACCAACTTATTTATTAAGTTTAAAAGATAATGCTGGTTTAGTTAAAATGTATGCTTTCATTGATGTAGCTGATTATCAAAAAGTTGTCGTAAGTGATGCTTCACTAGGTATTGAAGCCGCTGCTAAAAAGTATTTGGTTGAAAATACTACAATTGATACTTCTAATGTTAAAGAAAAAGATATTGTTATAAGTGAAGTTACAACGGCCGTAATTGATGGTAATACCATGTATTATTTAACTGATACTGATGGCGAATATTATAGTGCTAGTATTTCTATAAATAAAAATCTTTTACCTTTTATTACTAAAGATGATGAAGTTCATATTACTTATAATGAAGGCGAAGTAAATCAAATAGTAACTATTAATTAAGGGGATATATATATGAATAATTTAGAAAATTTAAAAGAAACTTTAGAATCTATTGGGAGGTCACTTTGACATTGCTTCATTAAAAGATAAAGCAAATGAATTAGAAAATCAAATAAATACTGATGGATTCTGGAATGATTTTGATAAAGCCAACAAAATTAATAAAGAATATCAACATTTAAAAAAAATAATTAATAATTTTGATACTTTAAAAGAAGAAGTAGATACTTTAAATTTATTAGCAAGTGATTTTTCTGAAGAAGAATTTAATAAAGAATATACAATTTTAAATAATAAGATAATGGAATTAGAAAAAGAAACCCATTTAAATGGGGAATATGATAATCTTAATTGTTATTTAGAAATTCATCCCGGAGCAGGGGGTACTGAATCTTGTGATTGGGCCGATATGCTTTTAAGAATGTATGAAAGATTTTGTGAAAAATATAATTATAATTATGAAATAATTTATACAACTCCAGGAGAAGAAGCTGGGATTAAATCAGCCTTATTATTAATTAAAGGCGATAATGCTTATGGTTATTTAAAAAAAGAGAGTGGTGTTCACCGTTTAGTTAGAATTAGTCCCTTTGATGCTAACAAAAGAAGACATACCTCTTTTGCCTCAGTAACAGTTACTCCCGAATTTAATGATATACCCAATATTGAAATAAATGAAAATGATTTAAAAATAGACGTGTATCATTCAAGTGGTGCCGGTGGTCAATCCGTTAATACTTCAAATTCCGCTGTAAGAATAACCCATTTACCATCTAAAATAGTAGTTACTTGTCAAAATGAAAGAAGTCAATTAAAAAATAAAGAAATGGCTTTAAAAATTTTAAAAAATAAATTATATGAAAAATCTTTAGAAGAAGAAAATGTTAAAATTAATTCTTTAAAAGATAATCAAAAGAATATAGATTTTGGTAGTCAAATAAGAAGTTATATTTTAGAACCATATAAATTAGTTAAAGATTATCGTAGTAATTTTGAAAGTAATGAACCAGATAAAATATTAGATGGCGATATATATGAATTATTAGATTATAATTTAAAAAATATTAAATAAATTATGTAAGCAATCTCTGATGAGGTTGTTTTTTTCTAGTTGACTCGGGGGGGGGAATATTTTATAATAAACTTATAAAGATAGAGGGATGCTTTTATGAAATTTAATAAGAAAATAAATGTTATCTTAATAATTGGAATAGTTATTTTATTAGCAGGCATCTTTGTAATTAATAATCAACCAAAAGAAACTAAAGAACTACCGAGAGTAAAATTAAAAGAACAATTAAAAAATAAACAATTTGCTTTAATGTTAGAACAATCTAAAGGAGAAAAAGATTATCAAGAAAGTGATGGTGAATTACCAACTGAAGGATATAAATTTAATAAAGAAAAAAGTGGCTGTGTCGATATCAATGGTAAAGTAGTAGAAAATGCCTTAGATTATGACTATGATAATTATACAGTCTTATTAGATACAAGTAAAACATTATATTGTTATTTATATTATGATATTGCTGATGTTAAGGTATACGCTAATTTATTAGACTTTAGTAACATGCTTAGTAGATATAATATAATAAGTGCTTCATTTGTTGATTATGTACCTAGTGAGGAAGAATTAGAAACACTAATTTATTGGGATTTATCAGACACAACAAAAGGAACAAAAGAAAATAGTGTAATTGGCTGGTTAGAAGAAACTGAAGAAGGAACAGGACAATATAATTTATATATAGGTTCAAAAGATGAAATATATGCAACAGATTTAAATAGTGCTTTTTATGGAATGACTAATTTAAAAGAAATACATTTTGACAATTTAAATACTAGTGAAACAACCGATATGAGTGTTATGTTTGCATATAGTGATAATTTAATTACCTTAGATTTAAGTACCTTTGATACATCAAAAGTAACCAATATGAGTTTTATGTTTCAAGGCATAAGTGCAAATATAACATTTCCACAAAGATTTGGCTCATCTGCAATAGATATGAGTTATATGTTTCAAGAATATAAAGGAACTTTCTTAGATTTAAGTTTATTTGATACTTCGAATGTAAATGATATGGAATATATGTTCAGCTTCAGTAGTAACTTATCTAAATTAAATTTAAGTGGTTGGGATACTTCACAAGTAACTGATATGAGTAATATGTTTGACGATTGTAGTAATTTAACCAAATTAGATTTAAGTAGTTTTGATACTTCCCGAGTAGAAAATATGTATATGATGTTTTGTAATTGTTATAGTTTAACTACCTTAGATTTAAGTAGTTTTACATTTGAAAGTATAAAAGAAGAAATATCTGGCTATTTAGGTAATTTGCATAGTGGCTTTGAAGCTACATTCTATAATGTTCCCGAAAAATGTGAAGTTAAAATAAAATCAAGTCAACAAGCAATATTTGAAAGCAAATTTCCTAAAAATGTTGATAGAACATTCACTCCAACCTATGTCGATTAAAAGGTGTAGCAATACACCTTTTTATATGAAATAAGAATATTTTATGTAATTTTAGTGATATAACTTGCTAAATTTAATACTTTTAGATACAATATGCATTGTGATATTTATGGAGGAAATTATTTTATTTTTAAAATCAATATTAAAAAAGAATGATACCATTGTAGTTGGCACTTCTGGTGGTGCTGATTCAATGTGCCTTTTAAGTATCTTAAATAGTTTAAAAAGTTCTTTAAAATTAAATATCATTTGTGCACATATTAATCATAATTTAAGAAAAGAAAGTAAAAAAGAATATGCGTTAGTTAAAAAATATTGTGAAGAAAATAATATTACTTTAGAATATACCGTATTTGACTATGGTAATGCAAAATTTACGGAAAGTTTGGGAAGAAAAAAAAGATATGCTTTTTTTGAAGAATTAGTTAATAAATATCAGGCCGAGTATTTAATGACTGCCCATCATGGGGATGATTTAATTGAAACTATTCTTATGCGGATGGTAAGAGGTAGTAATTTAAAAGGTTATCTGGGTATTCCTTTAATTAGTCAAAGTAAGAATTATAAATTAGTAAGGCCATTATTAAATGTAAGTAAAGAAGAAATTTATAATTATTTAAAAGAAAATAAGATACCATATTTAGAAGATGTTTCTAATGAAGATGAGAAGTATACAAGAAATCGCTTTAGAAAACAAATGTTACCATTTTTAAAAAATGAAGATAAAATGGTCCATAAAAAGTTTTTAAAATATAGTGTAGAATTGCAAAAATATTATAATTATGTCAATAAGATAATTATAAGTAAAATAGATAATATATATAAAGATGGTAAAATAGATATTAAAGAATTATTAAAAGAAGATGAATTCTTACAAGAAAAAATAATTTCTTATATAATAACAGATATTCAAAAAGATAATCTTTTAGATATGATAGATAAGAATTTACAAGATATAATGAAACTAATTAAAAGTAAAAGTAATAAACAAATAAATTTACATAACAATTATATTGCGAGAAAAAGTTATAATTATTTAATAATTGAAAAAAATAATAAAAGTAGTCTTTATGAATATGAATTAAATGATATAATTAACATTAATAATAAATATATTATTGAAAAAATTAAAGAAAGCAGTGATACATCAAATAATGTAATTAGATTAAGTAAAGATGAAATAACATTACCTCTTAAAGTTAGAAATATTAAAGAGGGCGATAAAATGTTAGTTAAGAATTTAAAAGGGCATAAAAAAATTAGTGATATTTTAATTGATTTAAAGATTGATAAAGTAAAAAGAAAGGAAATTCCGATAGTATTAGACAGTAAAAATGTCATATTATGGCTTCCCGGATTAAAAAAATCAAATTTTGATAAAGAAATTAATGAAAAGTGTGATATAATACTTAAGTACACGGAGGTAGAAGATGAATACACAAAATAATAATAAATTTAAAAATTCATTTCCATATTTAATTCTAGCAGCAGTAGTTTTATTTGTTATCGTTATTTTAGGATTTCAAGGAACTAGTGTTAAAGAATTAAAGACTGGGGAATTATTACAAGAGTTAAAAAATAATAATGTTACTGAAATAGCCATAACTCCAAATAGTAATGAATCAGTTTATTATGTGGAAGGAAAATTAAAAGATTATAAAGAAGGAGAAAGTTTTAAAACTAAGATAGTACCATCAGAAGTATCTGTAATTACAGATTATGTTACTTTAAATGATATATCAGAATATGATACGAATAGTGATCCCGGTAGTAGTCCATTCTTATATATTTTAGTTAATGTATTACCGTTTGTTTTAGTTATTATCTTTGGTTATATTTTAGTTAAGAAACTTGCAATGACTAATAAAAATTCCGTTGATTTTGGTCGTAGTAGAGCAAGATTATCTAATGATGAAGATAAAAAGAATTTTAAAGATGTTGCAGGTTTAACAGAAGAAAAACAAGAAGTAGAAGAATTAATTGATTTCTTAAAAAATCCGAAGAAATTTCAAAAGTTGGGAGCAAGAATACCAAAAGGTGTCTTATTAGTAGGGCCTCCCGGAACAGGTAAAACTTTACTTGCGAAAGCTGTTGCGGGTGAAGCGAATGTGCCTTTCTTCTATATAAGTGGTTCAGACTTTGTCGAATTATTCGTTGGTGTTGGTGCATCTCGTGTAAGAGATATGTTTAAAGAAGCCAAAAGAAGTGCTCCTTGTCTAATCTTTATTGATGAAATTGATGCGGTTGGTCGTCAAAGAGGAACTGGTCTTGGTGGTGGACACGATGAAAGAGAACAAACACTTAACCAATTACTTACTGAAATGGATGGCTTTGGCGAAAATGAAGGAATTATCATAATTGCAGCGACTAACCGTCCAGATGTATTGGATCCTGCTTTACTTCGTCCAGGTCGTTTCGATCGTCAAGTAACTATTAATTTACCAGATGCTAAATCAAGAGAAGAAATTTTAAAAGTTCACGCTAAAAATAAAATTTTAGATAAATCAGTTAATTTAACAAATTTAAGTTTAAGAACACCAGGTTTTAGTGGTGCCGATTTAGAGAACTTACTTAATGAAGCAGCTTTACTTGCCGTACGTCGTGATAAAGATGCGATTGGCATGGCGGAAATTGATGAAGCAACGGACCGAGTTTTAATGGGACCTGCTAAAACAAGTCGTCAAATAACGGAAAAAGAAAAGAAATTAGTTTCTATTCACGAAGCCGGACATGCCGTTATTGGTATTAAATTAGAAGATGCTAATGAAGTTCATAAGATAACAATTATTCCAAGAGGTATGGCTGGTGGTTATACAATGATGCTTCCAAAAGAAGAAAAAATGGTAGTAGCTACTAAAAGAGAATTACTTGCTCAAATTACTGGTTTACTTGGCGGAAGAGTTTCTGAAGAATTATTCTTAAATGAAATATCTACTGGAGCATCTGATGACTTTAAAAAAGCCACAAATATTGCGAGAAGTATGGTTACTGAATATGGTATGAGTGATTTAGGACCAATGCAATATGAAGAACAACAAGGTAGTGTCTTTTTAGGTCGGGATTATGGTAAGAGTAAAAACTTTAGTGATCAAGTTGCTTTAGAAATCGATAGAGAAACAAGAAAGATTATTGAGGAATGTTATGAAAAAGCCAAAGAAATAATTTCTAATAATAAGGCGTTAATAATGTTACTTAGTGATGCTTTAATGAAATATGAAACAATTACTAAAGAACAAATTGAATACATTGTTAATAATGGGGATATTGATTTTGAAGTAAGGAAAGATAATGAAGAAGATAATACTTCATTAGATGATTTAAAAGAAAAAGCTAAAGAATTAAAAATAAAAGGCTATACCAAGATGACAAGAAGTGAACTTGAAAAAGCCATAAAAGAAAGGGAAGAATAATGGTTGAAGTTTTAGAAAATATTTTACTAGTAGTATCTGTTTTATTAATTGCAATTGTTTTATTACAAGGCAACAAAGCAACTGATTCTGCAGGAATTATTACTGGTGGTAATCAAGAATTATTTCAAAATATGAAAGAAAGAGGTTTAGAGTTATTTATAACTCGGGCAACTTATGTTTTAGGGGTTTTATTCTTTGTTATATCATTTATTATATTTATGTTATAAAGTAAAGCCAAACGGCTTTCTTTTTAATTAAGTGAGGGGATTTGAATGATTATAAATTTTAAAGCATATTTAGAAAAATTTGCTATGAGCACTAATGATAATGAAATGCTTACAGAACTTGAATTCTTAGCAAGTTATAAAGATGATAATATTGAAGATGATGAATTGTATTATTCAGTAGATAATGAAGATGATGTTAAAAAGCTAATTTTAAAAAATATATATTTACATCTTAAATATATTAAAAATAGTGAAGTTGTTTCTTATGAAATGTGGAATATGTTAAGACTTTTAGTTTTAAATGGTATGGAACTTAATATAATTAAAGAAAACAAGTTAAAAGCTTATTTAAATATTTTACTAACAACTAAAGTTAATTGTCATAGTAAATATGAAATAAATATTTGTTTAAAAGAAATGGCTAGTTTAAAATTACAATTAATTAATTTAGATAGGCCTAAAGAAGAAGTAAAGACTAAATAAAATAGTTTTTACTTTTTTATTAAAATTATACTTGTAGTTTTATTCTTTAAAAAGTATAATACAATTAGTTAAGGGAAAGTGGTTAGTATGAAATTATCCAAAAGTAAAGTTTTTATTGGGGTTATCTTTTTAACTGTTGCAGTTATTCTTATCGGAGGCTCTTTAATTATGGTAAGAGATGTTGATTTAAAAGATACTCCTAAAGATACAGAAGTAAATAAAGAAGATAATAATGAAAATAAAGAAGAAGATATAAAAGAATATCAAGTTATTTTTAATTCTAATGGTGGTAGTTCAGTAAGTCCGGTTACTATTAAAGAAGGAGAAGCTTTAGCTAAACCAGAAGATCCCACAAGAGATGGTTATAAATTTGTAAATTGGACTTTAGATGATGAAGAATATAACTTTGAAAATGTTGTAACAAATAATTTAGTATTAAAAGCAAATTGGGAAAAGAAAAAGACTAGCAGTACAACTACAACAACAACTACCAAACCATCGACAAATAATTCTACTACTAATAGTAAAGAATCCACAATTGATAAAGTAAATTTAAATGATTATATTTATTTTACTTATAACTTTGTCAATTATAATGATATAACAGGTTATTATTTTATAACTAATTTAGATGAAGTTCTTCCTAATCTTGCTGGTAAAAAGAGTATTACTATGGGATGGGAAGATGATAAGCCAAGTGATTATTATCAATTTGATATTAAAATTAATGAATGGTATGCTGTTTTAGATAAATTTACTTTTGATACAGCGAAAGAAAATAAAGCTAAAGAAATTTTAGAAAAAGTAAAAAATGCAAATTATCCGGGTATTGATTTTACACCAATGTATGGTTCTATATATCCCAATTATACAGATAATCATTGTTTAAATTATCAATATTCATATTTAAAGGTAGGTAATCCCGTTTATAAAACTTTAAATAGTGGTTTAGAAAGTAAAAGAAAAAGTATGTTAAATGAATTAAGTGGTATTTTTGATGGTGCAATTTTTGTTACTTTTCCGGGTGCGGCCGTATATAATCCTTATGATGAAAGAGTAAGTGAAGAAATATGTCAAACATATCATTTAACTTGTGATAGGTGGTAAATATGAAAAAGAAAATTTTAGTTTTAATTATATTATTAACATTTCCAATTATTTGCTTAGGAGCCTCTAACCCATATCCAAAAACGCAAAATTTTGATGGTTATACAAGTACACCTTGTACAAGAGTGGCTTGGCAAGAAGTATATGATAGATTAGGTATTGCTCTTCCGGGTTGGGGAAATGCTGTCACTTGGTTGGATAGTGCTAAAAAAGCCGGTTATCAAGTAGGAGTTGAGGCAAAGCCTAATTCCGTTGCGGTTTATTCTGGTTTTTATGATTATGGTCATGTTGCTTTTGTAATAGAGGTAAACGAAGAAAATATGAAAGTGGTAGAAAATAATTATGAAACTGAGGGCAAACACGAATCAACAGTTTCTAAAGAAGTTGGCTCTGGTAATGGTGTATATTTAATGGGATTCATTTATGTTACTGAACCTAAAACGAATACGAGTACAGGAAGTACTACTACAACGACAACAACTACAAAATCTGGTAATAGTAATTTAAAATCTTTAGAAATAGAAAATTATACTATTGATTTTCAAAAAGATAATTATTATTATGAATTAAGTGTTCCAAGTGAATGTGAAAAAATTTCTTTAAAAGCCACGGCGGATAATTCTAAAGCTACAGTTAAATATGATAAAGAAGTAACTTTAAATGAAGGCAGTAATTTAATTGAAATAAAAGTTACTGCGGAAGATAAATCTGAAAGTATTTATGTTTTAAATGTTACGAGAGAAAGTGTTGAAGAAACTATACCGGATAATCAAAATGAAGAAGAAAATAATTTAGATGAAATTGAAGATATACCAGAAGAAAATGCAAAAACAAAGGAAAATAAAACATTCTTATCAAGTTATTATTCTATTATTATCGGGGGAATTGTAGTTGCAATTATTCTATTATTAGTAACATTTATAATTTGGAAAAAGAAAAAAATAAAAAATAAAAATTATTTTAGAGGTCTATAACCTCTTTTTGTTTACTAGAAACATCTGTTACTAATATAAAATTTTAACGATTAACACAATTGTAATTTTAACTTCATTATACTATAATATAGATAAGGTGAAAAAACTATGAAAAAAATATTAACTATTATTTTAGATGGTTTTGGTTTAAGAGAAGAAAGCTATGGCAATGCGATTAAAGAAGCCAATATGACTTGCTTTAATAA
>CANQHT010000017.1 GCA_947623705.1 uncultured Bacilli bacterium | reverse complement strand
ATTTTAAAAGATATAAAATAAAGGTAAAAGTATTTAAATAAACTTAGAAGTGCATGAATACTAACCGCCCCCTGAAGAGAGCGAAAGCTCTCATTTTTATTTGTTTTACGGAGGTTTTAAGGTGGTTAAAACATTTTATGTGGCATTTTATGTGGCAAAATAATTAATAAGATATAAAATTTCATAAATCTATACAATAATACATGACCAATAATACCTTTAAATATAATTTATATATACAATAATACAATTATCTCCTGAAGAAAGCGAAAACTCTCATTTTTTGCTTTATAATAATATATAAAATATTTAAATTACACAATTAATTTATTGTTTTTTTTAAGAAACTTTATAAGTTATGTTATAATGGAATTGGGATAAGAGTTATTGATTTATAATTCAGGAGGTGAAGAATAATGTTAAAAGGAAAGCCATTTGTTAAATGGGCTGGTGGTAAGAGGTCAATTATTGATAAACTTGTGAAATTAGTTCCGAATGATTATGATACTTATTATGAACCTTTTGTTGGTGGCGGAGCCTTACTATTTGAATTATCTCCTAAAAAAGCTGTAATAAATGATAGTAACAAAGAATTAATGAATGTCTATAATTGCCTTAAAGATGAAAATAAATTTATTTCTATGTGTAATGAATTGAATAAACATGAAGCAAATCATTCTGAATATTATTATTATAAGATTAGGGATTTAGATAAAGACAAGAAAAAATTTAGTAAGTTAGCTGATTATAAAAGAGCTGCTAGAACAGTTTATTTAAATAAGGCTTGCTTTAATGGTTTATACAGGGTTAATAGCAAGAATGAATTTAATGTACCATCTGGTAAAAAGTTAAAAGTTAATACTTATGATGGTATAAATTTAGGGATTATTTATTCATTCCTTAATTTAAATGACATAAGGATTTTATCTACTGATTTTGAAGATTCAGTAAAAGATGCTAAAAAAGGAGATTTTATATATTTTGATCCACCTTATGATTCTGATACATCTACTTTTAATAGTTATACTGAAAATGGCTTTGGAAAAGAAGAACAAAAGAGGTTATCAGAAGTTTTTAAAGATTTGGATAAAAGAGGTTGTTATGTGATGCTCTCGAATTATAATACTTCTTTAATTAAAGAACTTTATAAAGATTATAACTTTAATTATGTAGAAGCCCAAAGAAATATTGGAGCTAAAGCTAAAGATAGAGGTATTGTGGAAGAAGTTATTATTACTAATTTTGAAAATAAAGAAGAATTAGAAGGAGAAAAAGACAATAATTAATATAGGAGGAGTCTATCAGTGAAAAATAAATATTATTATAATAAAGAGAATTTTAAACTGATTTTAGGTGACTCTTTAAAAGAATTAAAAAAAATAGAACCTAAAAGTGTTGATATGATATTTGCTGATCCTCCTTACTTTTTATCAGGTAATGGAATTACTTGCAGTAGTGGAAAGATGGTTTCTGTAAATAAAGGAGAATGGGATAAAAAAATAGCCATAAATGAAAAACATAAATTTAATAGAAATTGGATTAAATTATGTTATCAAGTTTTAAAAGATAATGGAACTATTTGGATTAGTGGAACAATGCATAATATTTATTCAATTGGTATGGCCTTAGAACAAGAAGGATTTAAAATAATAAATAATATAACTTGGAAAAAATTAAATCCCCCACCAAATATAAGTTGTCGTTATTTTGTTCATTCAACAGAAACAATTCTTTGGGCAAAGAAGGATATAAAAAAAGCTAAGCATAAATTTAATTACAAATTGATGCGAGAGTTAAATGGTGGAAAGCAAGTCAAAGATGTTTGGGAATCTTCTCTTACTAAACCTAGTGAAAAAAAGTGGGGAAAACATCCAACACAAAAACCTATGGAAATATTAAAAAAAATAATTTTGGCTTCTACTGATGAAGGAGATTTAATACTTGATCCTTTTAATGGTAGTGGTACAACAGGAATAGTCGCCAATAAATTAAATAGAAAATATATTGGTATTGATTTAGAAAAAGAATATTTGGATTTAACAATTAAAAGAAAGGAAAGTGATAAAAATGAGTAGAAATTTTAATGAATGGTTAAGTAAATTTAAATCAAGTATATCTAATTATAGTTATTATGTAGATTTTGATAAAATATATCAATCAGCAGAAAAATATAAAATAGAGTTAAATATTTTAAATTCTCTAGTTGGGAGTAAAAATATTGAAAAAGAATTTGAAGAGATTATAATTAAGTATCCAGAAACACTAGAAGTAATTCCTTTATTACTCGCAGTAAGAGCCAATGAAATCTATGTAAAAGATGTTACAAATGAATATTTATTTAAGTTTAATAAATTAGTTTATTCGATAAATGATTATATAAAATTTATGAGAGAAACAGGTTTATTTGATTTATTACAAAACCATATTATTAACAATTTATATGACTATCTTTTAGGGGTGGAAGTAGGACTAGATTCTAATGGTCGAAAAAATCGTGGTGGTCATTTAATGGAAGATTTAGTTGAAGAATATATTATTAAAGCCGGTTATAAAAAGAATGTTAATTATTTTAAAGAAATGTATTTAACTGAAATAGAAAAGAAATGGAATTTAGACCTTAGCGCTATGTCAGGAAATAATATATCTACCAAAAGATTTGATTTTGTAATTAAAACTGATAATCAAGTTTATGTTATTGAGACTAATTTTTATGCCTCTAATGGTTCTAAATTAAATGAAACAGCTAGAAGCTATAAAATGCTAGCTGAAGAATCTAAAAAAGTTAATGGTGTTACCTTTATTTGGTGTACAGATGGCTTAGGATGGAAAAGTGCTAGAAAAAATTTAGAAGAGACATTTAAAGAATTAGATACATTATATAACATTGATGATTTAGACAATGGTGTTTTAAATAATTTAAAATAAAGGATTACTATGGGAGAAGCAATTAGTTATATATGTAAAAAATGTAAGAAAGAAAATACGATTTTATATGGAATAGGATTTTTAGATAGTCCATCTTATTATGACAATAATAATTTTAAAAATTTAATAAATCGTAGTATTGAAGAGAATATTCAAAATATTGATAAACTTAAAAATTTTGTGACTCTTAAAGATGTTCACTTAAGAGATGGTTATGGTAATGATGCTTATATCTGCCCTAATTGTAAAACTATTGCTAATAAGTTTAGATATGAATTAGTATCTAATAATAAAATATTTATTCCGAAATATAAATGTAAATATTGTGGTAATACTTTAAGATTAAAAAAAGAAAATGAAGAATTTAATATTATATGTGTAAGATGTGGTAGTAAAGATTTTGAAGAAAGTACAATATATGCTGATTGGGATTAAATAAAAGTAAACCTTTAGTATGTGTAAAAAATAATATTTAAATGATATAGTTCTTCTTGAAAGGAGAAAGTTATGGACCAAGAACAAATTGGCAAATTTATTGCTAAACAAAGAAAATTAAAAGAATTAACCCAAGAAGAACTAGCGGAAAAATTAGGTATTACAAAAAATGCTGTAAGTAAATGGGAACGAGGTTTATGTTTAATGGATATGTCTTTACTTAAACCCTTAAGTGAAATATTAGAAGTTAGTGTTAATGATATTTTAGCAGGTGAAATAATAGATGACAAAGATATCGAAAGAAAGAGTGAAGAAAATATTCTTAAATTAACCGAATTAGGTAATTTAAAATCAATGAAATATGGCATTATTGGGATGGCTTTATTTGCAATTGTTTTAATTTTAATTGGTACTTTTAAAAATACATCATCATCTTCTCTAGTTAGTTTATTATGTGCTTATAACTCAGTTACTTTTTTAAGCCGGTATAAAATAAATAAAGATAGAACTGATTTAATTACGGGTATTTTGTTCTTTATTGGTGTTATTTGTAATACTATTGCCTTTATATTAACTTAAGATTATTGTAGAATTAATTTAAAAAATGATATAATAGTTATATAAGTTTTAAAGTACAGAAGGGATGGTAATAAATATGTGTACAGCAATAACTTATCATACTAAAGATCATTATTTTGGGAGAAATTTAGATTTAGAATATTCTTATAAGGAAACAGTAACAATAACGCCTAGAAATTATCCTTTTAATTTTCGAAAGGTTAATGCCATAAAAAGTCATTATGCAATAATTGGGATGGCTTATGTAAATGAGAATTATCCTTTGTATTATGATGCGACTAATGAAAAAGGTTTAGGAATGGCGGGTTTAAACTTTCCTACAAATGCTTATTATGGAGAAGTTAAAAACGAAAAAGATAACATTGCCCCTTTTGAATTTATTCCTTGGGTATTAAGTCAATGTGCTAATTTAGAGGAAGTAAAAAAATTATTAGAAAATATCAATATAGCCAATATTAATTTTAGTGAGAATTTACCGGCTTCCCCTTTGCATTGGATTATTGCCGACAAGAATGCTTCCATTACTGTGGAAAGTGTTCAAGATGGTTTAAAAATATATGATAATCCCGTTGGAGTTTTAACAAATAATCCAACTTTTGATATCCATATGTTTAATTTAAACAACTATATGAGTTTATCAACGGAACCACCAGTTAATAATTTTTCTAAAAAATTAAATTTTGATATTTACAGTCGCGGTATGGGTGCTTTAGGACTTCCTGGTGATTTGTCTTCCGCTTCAAGATTTGTGAAAGCAACATTTACGAAAATGAATTCTTTATCAAATGATTCCGAAAATGCTAGTATCAGTCAATTTTTCCATATATTATATTCTGTCTACCAACAAAGAGGATGTGTCCATATGGGTGATGATAAATATGAAATTACTATTTATAGTTCTTGTTGTAATATGGATAAAGGTATTTACTACTACACTACTTATGAAAATAGTCAAATAACTGGTATCGATATGTTTAAAGAAAATTTAGATAGTAATGAATTAATTAACTATGAATTAATTAAAGATACCCAAATATTAATGCAAAATTAAGCCTTTAAGGCTTTTTTCTTAGAATTTTTAAAGGCAAAAATAAATTAAAATTATATTTTTTAATCTTATCCACAAAAAGCACTCAAAAATATGATATAATTCTAAGTGGTGGATAGATATGATTTTTTTAGGAAGTAAAAACGATGCTTTAGAATACAAAAGTTTAGAAGAATATCAAAATAATATTAATAAACTTTTAGCAAATGATGCCTACATTTCTAAAAAAGATTATCTACCTTTTTATAATGCTAATAAAGAAATATATGAAAAATTACATATGTTAGATGATGAAAATGTCTTATCCTCCTGGTGTAAAAATAATCATACTGATTATAATGCTTTAAAAAACTTACTTAATTTTTATTCTAACACTTTAGATATCATAAAAAATTACAATAATAAATTTATTCAAAGTCATCTTGTAAATGAAAAAGAATACTTAGATAATATTTTAATAAAAGATGACCCAAATATTAAATTAGATAATGAACAACGGGAAGTAGTTTTAGCTGATGAAGATTATACTTTAGTTATTGCGGGAGCCGGGGCTGGAAAAACAACCACTATTGAAGCCAAAGTCAAATATCTAATTGATAAGAAAAATGTTGAGCCGGAAAAAATTCTTATTGTTTCATTTACAAATAAAGCCACCAAAGAACTTCAAGACCGTTGTAAAAGACTTGGCCTACCTGTAAAAATTTCAACATTTCATTCGATAGCTAACACCATTATTGCGGATTCTGAAGAACAAAAACATAAGATAGCTACGACTGATTTTATGTTTGTTACAATCAAAAACTTTTTAATTAAAAATTTAAATGATGAATCTTTTATCAAAAAAATTCTCTTATTTTTTGCAAGTTACTTACAAATACCCTTTGATGATAATAGTTTAGAGGTTTTATTTAATGAACTTAGTAAAAATGAATGCACGACTTTAAAAAGTGATTTAGCGAGTGCTTTAAATAAATATCAAGATAAACTAACGAAAAGTAAAACAACTATATTAAATGAAAAAGTAAGAAGTGTTGAAGAATGCCGGATTGCAAACTTTTTATTCATTAATGGTATTCAATATGAATATGAACCTATCTATAAATATGGCTTTGATAACACAACTAAACCATATTGTCCAGATTTTTTAATTAGACAATATGATAAAGAAATTTATTTAGAACACTTTGGTATTTCCGAAGATGGCAAAAATAATCGGTTTTCTGAAAAAGAATTAACCGAATATAAAAAACATATTAATGATAAAATTTTACTCCATCGTAAACATCATACGAATCTTATTTATACCTTTTCTAAATACCTAGATGGTAAAGATACTTTAACCCATTTAAAAGAAGAATTAATTAAAGCCGGCATTTCATTTGAACCCAAAAATTCTAAAGAAATATATAAGGCCATTATTGAAAATGCCGAAGATAAATATTTTAATAAATTTATTCAATTAGTTTGCGTTTTTATTTCGAGATTTAAAACCAATAATTTTGCACCTTCTAAATTTGATGAATGGAATATTTCGATTAAAGATGAAAGAACTAAATTATTTATCCATATTTGTTATCAATGTTATATGGCTTATATGACTGAATTAAAAAATACTAATAGTATTGATTTTGAAGATATGATTAATAATGCTGCGAATATACTAGATAATAAAATTAAAAATGGCGAAATGTTACCTTATGATTATATCTTTATTGATGAATATCAAGATATTTCTATGCAAAGATTTGATTTATGTGAAAAACTAGCCAAATGTTCTAATGCGAAAATTATTGCTGTTGGTGATGATTGGCAATCTATATTTCGGTTTAGTGGGGCTAAATTAGAATTATTTACCCGTTTTGAAGAAATTATGGGATATGCAAATATATTAAAGATTACAAATACTTATCGTAACTCCCAAGAATTAATTGATATTGCTGGTAGTTTTGTTATGTCTAATGCTAGTCAAATTAAAAAAAGTCTTAAATCAAATAAAAGAATTAAATACCCTCTTGTTTTAATGTCTTATGATGATAGTAATGAAAAAAATGAATATAATGAAACATCTTTAGAAAGAATGATTAAAACTATTCAAAAATCATTAGATTATATTGTTAAACAAAATGGGGACAAACAAAAAATCTTAATTGTTGGTCGTTATGGTTTTGAAGGCTATTTTTTAGGTAAATATCCAAAATATTTTATTTATACCAATAACAATAATATTCAGTCTGTTAAGTATCCGAATCTGCAAATTACTTATTTAACGGCGCATTCTTCTAAAGGATTAGGATATGACAATGTAATTATAATGAATGGTAAAGATGCTATTTTAGGGTTTCCTTCCAAAATAGTTGATGATCCGGTAATGAAATTAGTTATTAAAGATGATGAAAATTATGATTTTGCCGAAGAACGCAGATTATTTTATGTAGCGTTAACGAGAACAAAAAATCGAGTTTTTATTATTACTCCTAAGTATAAACCATCAAAATTCATTTTAGAATTAAAAGAAAATTATCAAGATATCTACTTAGATGGCGAAGAATTACAACCATCAAAAACGCAAGATTATATTGTTAAATGTCCTTATTGTGGCTATCCAATGCAAAAAAGAATTAATTCTAATTTTAAAGTATCTAAAAAAATATGGGTTTGTTCGAATGATCCCGAAGTATGTGGCTTTATTACTAATGATTTAAAAGGTGGAAAACTAGCTATTTCTAAGTGTCCAAAATGTGAAGATGGCTATTTGATAGTTAAACCAATAAAAAATAAAAATGGTGATGAACGAAGAATGCTAGGTTGCTCGAATTATAAAGCTGATGGAAGTGGTTGTTCATTTTATATGCTAGATTATAATTATACTCAAGATAAAGAGGAAATTATGCTTAATTTTAATAATGAAGATGTTAATATTGATAATGCTTTATATTGTGGACATAATTTTAAAGATATGGTTAATACAACTATCAAGGTTGCAAGTGAATATCAAAATTTAAAAATGGCTGTTGGTCCCAAAATTTTATTCTCTATTCTAAAAGGTGAAGAGACTAATCCCATTATTAAATTTAATTTAAATAAAAATGCTAAGTTTGGTTATATTACCGATAATAGTCGTAAAAAGTTTTATAATTTATTGAATGCTTTAATTTCTAATGGAATTATTAAAATTGATAAAGATGATTATAATAGAATAATTGTTTTAAAAGATAAATTAGATGAGAACGATTATAAGGTAATTTTTGCAGATTTAAAATTTTGAATTAAGTAGATTTGGAGAATGTTTATGGATGATAAAAAGATAATTGAAAAGGTACTATTATTTAGAAGAATGTTAGTGGGTTTTATAGCATTAATTATTTTAATTTGGGCTTTTTTTAAAAATCAATTAGTAGCCCAAATAATCATTAGTCCCTTTATAATTTGTTCATTAACTTATATTTTAGAAAATTTATTTTTAATATTAGATAAGCAAAAAATTGCTAAGATATTGCAATATATTTTTAAAATTACTTTGTTAATTTATATCTTTGGTATATTAATATATACTTGTTACTATAGTATTGTTCATAAAGAATATTCTCTTCTTTTAGTAGTGGCAATATTCTTGCTTTTTCTTCGTCCTTTTCTTAAAGGAATTAAAGTTAGTAATAAAAAACATAAATAGATATTAACCATTATGAATTTGTGATATAATGGTTTTAGATAGAAAAGGGATGAATATGAAAGAAAAGAAAAATTGGTTATACATTTTACTAGGAGTAATTATTTGTATTTTACTAGGAGGTTTAATTTTATTATATGTAAAATATGAACAACTTGAAGATCGTTATGATGATGATTATCATTACAATACTAATTATGATAACAATAGCAATAATAATATAGTTGATGATAATGATAGTAACAATAACAATCAAGAAAATACCAATTATATTTCTAGAGACAAAGCCTTACAAATTGCTTTAGATAATTTAAAAATTAAACAAGAAAATGTTTATGATTTAGATATCGAATTAGAATACAAAAATAGATATGGTAAAATGGTTTATGAAGTAAGTTTTGATTATAACCATTATGAATATGAATATTATATTGATGCCACCAGTGGTAAAATCCTTGATTCATTTGTTGAAAGGGCTTAATTTTAAGTTTAATTAATTATTTCTAAAAAATGTAGTATAATAAATTCAAGAAGGTATGATATATGGAAAAAAGAAAAAAAGAAATTGTTAAAATGCTTTTAAATCAAAATTTAGAAGAAAAAGATGAAGAAGAAATAATTGACTTATTAGTTAATAATCCGATTACTATTGATGTGGATAAAGAGAATGATGAAAAAATGACCTTTGGGGATAAAGTTGCGGATAAATTATCGGAAGTTGCGGGAAGCTGGACATTTATTCTACTGTTTTGTGGCTTTCTAATTTTTTGGGTAATTTTAAATATGGTTATTTTAAAAGAAGGTATTGACCCTTACCCATTTATATTGCTTAATTTACTCTTATCTTGTTTAGCGGCCTTACAAGCACCGATTATTATGATGAGTCAAAATAGACAATCTAAAAAAGATACGATAAGAAATAAAAATGATTACAGGACGGATTTAAAAAGTGAACTAATTCTAGAACATTTAGATGAACACTTAGATAAAGTTTTACAAAATCAAAATAAAATATTAAGCTATTTAAAAGAAAAAGAAGAGGAAGAACAAAATTTAAAAAAGTAATTTGTGATATTATTTAAATAATGTTATAATTAATGACGGAGGGTATATATGAAGAAATTTTTATTTAGTTTATTAATGATTTTAATGGTTGTTCCTACTTTAGTAATGGCAGAAAGTAAAGAACCAGTTAATGTTTACATTTTTGAAGCCGGTGGTTGTCCTGCTTGTGAAGCTCAAACTGAGTACTTAGAAAGTTTAGAGTCAAATAATGAAAAATTTAAAATAGTTCATAAAGAATTATATGTTGATCATAATACTTGGGCTCAAGGTAAAGATTATAAATTAGGAACTAAGGTAGTTAATTATTGTCATAGTTTAGGTTTTACTGATGCTGTAACAACTTCAACACCTTTAGTAGTAATAAGTGATGTTTACTGTGCTAATAGTTATAATGGCAGTCTTGAAGAAGTAATTAATCAAGTTTATGAAGAAGGAGATAACGATATAGTAGCATTATTCTCTAATGAAAATGATAAACCAACTATTAATCCAGTCGTTTTATTTGGAGTTATGGGAGCAGCCCTAGTAGTTATTGGTGCCATCGCCGCTGTCGTAGTTATTAAAGATAAAAATGAATCTGAAAAACATGTAAAAAAAGAAAATAATAAACTAGAAGAAAAAGAAGATAAAAAAGAAATAGTTGAAGAAAAGAAAGCTAAGAATGAGAAAAAAGTAGAAAGTAAACAACCTAAGAAAACTACTAATAATAAAAAAACAAATAGTAAACAAACCAAAAAAGCAAATACTAAATCTAAGAAGAACTAACCAATGTTCTTCTTTTAATATTTAGAAAATTTTGCTATAATTTATTTAGGGTAAGTTGTATGAAAAAAAGAAGAAAAAAACAAAGTATAATTGGTACTTTAATATTAATTGTTTTAATAAGCGTGTATTTTAATTTTCAAACGGAAATAAAAGATTTTATCTATACGAATTTTTTTCCACAACCATCTTATAGTATCGAAGAAATACCAGAGTATAAGGGCGAAGATTATGTTTTAATTAATAATAATGAACCATTTTTTACAGAAGAAGATAAAAATACTAAATCTTATGAATCTTATAGTAAGTTAGATTATTTAGGAAGAGCGGGAGTAGCTATTGCTAATATTGATGAATCTTTGATGCCTACAGAAGAAAGAGGGCAGTTAGATGCTAAACCAAGTGGTTGGCATACTGTAAGATATGATGATGTTGTACCAGGAAAATATTTATATAATCGTTGTCATTTGATTGGGTTTCAATTAACTGGTGAAAATGATAATATGCAAAATTTAATAACTTGTACAAGACAAATGAATACTGGGGTAATGTTAGAATATGAAAATAAAGTAGCCAAGTATCTAAAAGAAAGTCATAATCATGTTTTATATCGGGTTACACCAATATATGAAGGGACTAATTTATTAGCCAGTGGTATTGAAATGGAAGGCTTATCGATTGAAGATAATGGTAAAGGTATTAAGTTTAATATTTATATATATAATGTTCAAGAAGGAATAAATATCGATTATAAAACTGGTGATAGTAGTTTGAAAGAATAAAAAATTCTTTGACAAACGTATGTAAATTTAATATAAGTATATTGACAAGTAGTGTTGCCCTTGCTAGTGTCCGGTGAGGTTCTAGGCTCATAGACAATAAATAACTGAGCAATTCTGGTACCGGTTGTTACACTTTGATTCAACCCAGGACAAATTTATTAAGAAGTATGAACTTCTTTTTATTTTTAAATGATTTTTGTTATGATAGAATAACTTCAAAATTAATGCTATAATGATTTTAGATTGGTGGTAGTTATGGAAAAGAAAAAGAGTTATGTAACCGGAATTATTGGTGCCCTTATAGGTGGTTTAATTGCGAGTATTCCGTGGATTTTATTATATGTTTATGCGAATATTATTGCATCATTTTCCGCTCTTATTATTGCATTGGGTGCTTTAAAAGGTTATGAGATATTTAATGGTAAAATGTCTAAAAGTTTACCTTGGATCATTGCTATTATCTCAATTTTATCAGTATCCGTTGCGACATTTTTTGTTATTCCCAATTTATTACTTTATAAAGAATATGGTATATTTAGTTTAGCTAATTTTAAGTTACTTTATGAAAGTCATGATTTTGTCAGAGCCCTTTTAACAGACTATATGTTTAGTTTACTATTTACAGCTTTAGGTATCAGTGGCGTTATTAAAAATATTCATACTCAAATTAATTTAGGAGATACGAACATTAATATTAATAATAGATATCCCGGTGAAGAAGAAAAAATAAAAGATATATTTACTAAACTTAATGCTTTAAATAAAAATACGGCGATTAGTAAAGAAGAATTAGATAGTAATTTAAAATTAGATGATAATGTTTTTCTATATTTTATAAGAAAAGGATGTATTAAAGTTACCAAAGGTAGATATTACTATAAAGAAGTTAATAAAAAGAAAAATATTATTTTAGTTATTGTTGTAGTTGTTGTATTTTTTATTATCGGCTTTGCATCTTCCTTATTAAGTAATAATATTAAAGAAGAATCTCGTGTTATTACTTATGATTTACCTAGTAGTTATGAAGAATTTACTTATAATTCTAATGGGGAAGTAGGATATACTATTTATCCAAAAAAAGATTTAAGTGGTGATTCTGGGGAAATTCATGTTTATTATTATACTGATGCCACAATGAGTGGTGATGATACGGCGAAAACTATCGAAGAGTATTTAAAAGAAGAAGATGGTTATGTTGCTAGTAAAATTTATAATAATGAATATGGTTATCAAGTTTTAGAAGGAGAATTTGATTTAGAAGGATTTACCGAATATTTCTATTATGTCTTTAATGATGATAAATATGCTTTTGTTGATAGTTTTACTAAAAACACAAAAAACAATATTAAAAAAGATAGTGCTCATATTGCGAATACTTTGAAATGGAATGATTAATCATTCTTTTTTTCACTATATTATCACAAAATAATTTTAAAATAGTGTAATCAATCATTTATAATTGCAATATATTATAAATGTTGGTAAAATCATTAATGGTACATCTAAAGGAGATGCTTAAAATATGTTTAAATTATTTAAAAAGTTAGGAAAAAGAGAATTATTTTATGCTTTAATATGTGTGGCATTTATTTCGGTAAATGTTTATTTAGAGTTGAAAATTCCGGATTATATGTCCCAAATTACAGTTTTAGTTCAAACTGAAGGTAGTAAAATGGTTGATATCTTAAAAGAAGGCGGCTACATGTTATTATGTGCTTTTGGTAGTTTAATTGCTTCTTTTATTGTGGGTTATTTTGCCGCCAATGTTGCCGCTTATTTTGGTAAAATTATGCGTTATCAAGTATTTGCTAAAGTTGGCGAGTTTGGTACGGAAGAAATTAAAGAATTTTCGACAAGTTCTTTAATTACGAGAACAACTAATGATGTTACACAAGTGCAAATGCTTATTGCGATGGGTTTACAAGCCATGATTAAAGCACCCATAATGGCTACTTGGGCAATAATTAAGATATCTGGTAAGAATTTTTCTTGGAGTATGGTAACAGCTGTTGCGGTAGTTATTCTATTTATAACCATTATTATCTTAATGCTTCTAGTTTTTCCAAAATTTAAATTAGTTCAAAAGTTGACTGATAATTTGAATAGAATTACACGAGAAAATTTAACCGGTATTCGAGTTATAAGGGCTTTTAATGCGGAGAATTATCAACAAAAGAAATTTGAAAAAGCTAATGAAGATTTAAAAAATTTACAATTATTTAACCAAAAAACTTTAGGGTTACTTAATCCCGTAATGTCTTTAGTAATGTCAGGGTTATCTCTATCTATTTATTTTATCGGGGCGATTTTAATTGATAAAGCTAATATGTTAGATAAAATTACCTTATTTTCCGATATGGTAGTATTCTCATCTTATGCTATGCAAGTAGTTATGTCATTTATGATGTTAATTATGATATTCATTATGTATCCAAGAGCTCAAGTTTCAGCGAAAAGAATTTTGGAAGTTTTAGAAAAAGATGTATCTATTAAAGATGGCGAAGTTACTGAAGGTAAGGAAATAGGAACTGTAGAATTTAAAAATGTTTCCTTTAAATATCCAGATGCCGAAGAATATATGTTACATAATATATCATTTACAGCCAAAAAAGGGGAAACTGTGGCTTTTATCGGTTCAACTGGTTCGGGGAAAAGTACACTTATTAATTTAGTGCCAAGATTTTATGATGCAACCGAAGGCGAAGTTTTAGTAGATGGGATAAATGTCAAAGATTATAAATTAGAAAGTTTAAATAATTTAATTGGTTATATTCCCCAAAGGGCGGTAATATTTCGGGGTGATGTTAAAAGTAATGTAGCTTATGGCGAAAAAAATAATACTAAACCATCTTTAAAGAAAATTAAAGAAGCCGTTAAAGTTGCGCAAGCTGAAGATTTTGTTTTAAAAATGGAGAACACTTATGATGCCGAAATTGCTCAAAGTGGAACGAATATTTCGGGTGGTCAAAAACAAAGACTCGCAATTGCGAGAGCGATAGCAAGAGATCCCGAAATTTATATTTTTGATGATTCCTTTAGTGCCCTTGATTATAAAACCGATTTTACTTTACGAAAAGAATTAAAAAAATATACGAAAGATGCAACTAATTTAATCGTTGCTCAAAGAATTGGGACAATTAAAGATGCTGATAAAATTTTAGTTTTAAATGAAGGTAAATTAGTTGGTATGGGTACGCATAAAGAATTACTTAAAAATTGTCAAATATATAAAGAAATTGCTTTATCGCAATTATCCGAAAAAGAATTGGAAGGTGATTTAAATGCCTAGAAGACCTATGGGAACACCAGAAAAAGCGAAAGATTTTAAAAAATCGATTAGTGATTTAGTTAAATATTGTCGGCCTTATTTAATTGCTATTGTAATTGCAGTAATTCTTGCCATGATTAGTTCCATATTATCTATAATTGGTCCCGATAAATTAAGAGATATTACCAATTTAATTACGGAAGGCCTACTTGGTAGTATTAATATGGCCGAGATTAAAAGAATATCATTAATCCTATTAATAATTTATTTAATTAGTGCTATTCTAGGTTATTTAGAACAATATATTATGGCGGTTGTAACTAATAAATTCTCAAAACAAATGCGAAGAGAAATTACGGAAAAAATTAATCGCATGCCCCTTAGATATTTTGATAAAAATAGTTATGGCGATATTTTATCAAGAGTAACCAATGATGTTGATACTTTAAGTCAAACATTGAATCAAAGTTTAGGTTCTTTAGTAAGTGCCGTTACTTTACTTATTGGTTCCGTAATTATGATGTTTGTAACCAATGGTATAATGGCTTTAACGGCAATATTATCTAGTGTTTTTGGTTTTGTTTTTATGACTTTAGTAATAAGTCGTAGTCAAAAATACTTTGATGCTCTTCAAAATGGAATAGGTAAACTTAATGGCCATATTGAAGAAATGTACGCCGGTCATAATGTTGTGAGGGCATACAATGGAGTCGAAGACGCTAATGAAAAGTTTGCGACAATTAATGATGAAATTTATGAAAATGTCAGAAGAGGTCAATTTCTATCTGGTTTAATGCATCCATTTATGGGATTCATCGGTAACTTCGGTTATGTTTGTGTTTGTATAGTGGGAGCTCTTCTTACCATGAATAATGTTATTGACTTTGGTGTCATTGTCGCATTTATGTTATATGTCAGATTATTTACCCAACCATTATCGCAAATTGCCCAATCTTTATCTAGTTTACAATCTTGTGCCGCCGCGAGTGAAAGAGTATTTACCTTCTTAAGAGAAGAGGATATGAGTGTTGAAAATACAAACGTTAAATTAGATCCATCTAAAGTAAAAGGTGATATTACTTTTGATCATGTTAAATTTGGTTATGACGAAGATAAAGTTATAATTAAAGACTTTAATGTTGATATTAAATCTGGTGAAAAAATTGCCATTGTAGGACCAACTGGAGCTGGTAAAACAACAATGGTTAACTTACTTATGAAATTCTATGACATTAAAGATGGTGACATTAAAATCGATGGTATTAGTACGAAAGAATTAACGAGAAAAAATATTCATGATTTATTTATAATGGTTTTACAAGATACATGGGTATTTGAAGGATCAATTAAAGAAAATATTAAATATAATAATAAAAAAGTATCGGATGAAGATATTGAGAAAGTTTGTAAAATAGTGGGATTACATCACTTTATAAAAACTCTACCTAATGGTTATGATACAGTACTTTCGGATAATGAAACGTTATCTTCTGGTCAAAAACAACTTTTAACTATTGCTAGAGGTATGATTAAAAATGCCCCATTCTTAATTTTAGATGAAGCCACCTCAAGTGTAGATACGAGAACCGAAGAATTAGTCCAAAAAGCCATGGATAAATTAACCGAAGGCAGAACTTCATTCATTATTGCCCACCGTTTATCAACCATTAAAAATGCCGATTTAATTTTAATGATGCAAGAAGGAAATATTGTGGAAATGGGTAATCATGAAGAATTATTAAAATTAAATGGTAAGTATGCCGAACTATATAATAGTCAATTTGAAAGTATGGAAGAGTAATCTTCCTTTTTTAGTGTCTTCCTAAAAATTTATCAATTGAAAAATGATATTTTAAAGCAAGTTGATAAACAAAAGAAGTTAAAATTAAAGTTTTACCATTTTCATAAGCCCAGATAGTAGATTGAGTAGTATTTAAAAAGTTAGCTATATCTTTTTGCGTTAAATTATTTTTAATTCTAAACATTTTTAAATTACGCCCAATTAATTTCTTATCTAAAATATTATCACTTTGCATGACTTTTTTCTTATCTAAACCAAATAAATAATCCATATTAAGATGAAAATAATTACATAAATGATTGAGTTTAGTTAAAGGAATAACTTTTTCATTTGTCTCCCATCTAGAATAATTAGGTTGCGTAATATTTAAAATACTGGCAATATCTTTTTGATTTAATCCATTTTGTTCTCTTAAAATTCTTAAACTATCATTTATTAATTTTGTCATATATAAT
>CANQHT010000016.1 GCA_947623705.1 uncultured Bacilli bacterium | reverse complement strand
TTAACAACTTTTATAATTGTCGCCGGTGTTATTGTCTTAATTGTGTTTACTGTAGTAGTAACCATAAATATTTTACCGAGTAATGAAAGTGATTCTTTTTATGTCAAAGTAGATGAAGATATGAGTGCTAAAATTGAATCAATTGATATATCAGATGGTAAATTAACGATTAAAACTTCAGGAGAGGCCAAAGAATATTGTGCTAAATCAACAAGAACGGCTCCGACTAAAAATGCACTATGTTGGCATAAAATAAATGATAATGAAGCAACCATTTCTATTTTTGAACATAAAAAATATTATGTTTGGATTAAAGATAATGAAGGTAATATTAGTAATTATGTAAGTGTTAATTCTAAGGAGAAAACAGAATTAAATGGCGAATGAAAGAATAGATGATGTTCGAAATCGGGTATTTAATGATAGTTTAGGATTAGGAAAAGATTGTCCCTATAAATTAGTAACAGATAATTTACATATCTATCGAAAGACCGGTTTTAATCAAATCGCCGATATAGTCAATACCGGTTATGTAAGGCCGAAAGAAAAGGTCCGTGGAGGCCATCACAGAGAAGTATTTTGGTCTCAAGGTGGTGAAAAATTATTTTATTATAATAAATCTCCCGTTTTAGAAATCGAAGCCACTAAGTTATCTGATGGTTTGATGGGTGCCGTTAATTTATATGATTTATCCGCTATTTATATTTTTGATGAAATGCGCAATTGTTATGTTAATCGTTTGGAAATAATTAAAATGTTATATGAAGAAAGACATAATTTAAATAATATAGTTGATTTAGAAGAACAAGGAAAAGGTCGTTAAGATCTTTTTTTGTCAATTTAAGTAAACCATTAAACCAATATTGTTTACAATCCTTTTTAAAAAGTTTAAAATTATGATAGGTGATGATATGCAAAATGTAGAACTTTATGATGAAGATGGTAACAAAGTTAGAGCTAAAATTTTGTTTATGCATTATGATTTAGATTTTCAAAAAAAATATGTTATCTATTCTATTGATGATGATGTTATGGCTTCAGCCTATGAAATGAAAGGGGAACAATGCATTTTAAATAATGATTTAACATCGGCGGAATATGATATGTTAGATGCTTATTTAGTTAGAAAGTTAGGTGGTAATAATGCCTGAAAAAAATTTTTATAATATATTAATTACTAATGAAGAATTAGGTCCTAGATATTTTCAAGTTTTAGAAGATTATACTTTAGTACCTTTATCTGAAAGTGAAGTGTACATTCTATTTGATACTTTAAAAAGAAAACAAGTTACATCTGAACTTCATGGATTTGTAGATGCTTATTTAACTAATTTTATGATGGTTAACTTTGGTCATAATTTAAAAGTGATGGTTGATCATTATGATGAGTATTTTAAAGAAGATAAACTAAATGGTGTAGGTTATAATGCAAATTTATATTGGTTAATTCAAAATTATGTAACTGAACATTTAGAAGAATATCAAAGAGAAAGTCAAACCGTTAATGCAAGTAAACCTATTTTTAAGAAAATTGCTAGAAGAGATCCTAGTAAACTACCAACAACTTTATATTTAGATACTAAAGGATTAAATAGAGAAATTTCTGAAGATATTTTAAAGGCTGCTTTAGATGAATTACAAGATAAAGGACACATAAGAAATATTGAAGAAGTATATAATTATAATGCTAGTAAAGGTGAAGGAAGATAGCAAATGTCTAATGACACAATTGAAAAGATAACGGATTTTTTATTTATTGGTAAAGAATTAGATGATTTAGGAAAATATGATTTAGTTATTGTTTTAGGTAATAATTTATATCATGAGGTAGCTTTAGATATTAAAAAAATGGTTGAAAAAGACATAATCGATAAGGATACTTTAATTGTTATAAGTGGTAATAAAGGTTTAGTGAATGCTGATATTACAAGTACGGAAGCTGAAATAATAAATGCAGAAATTAATAAATTAAATTTACCATTAAATATTGTTTTAGAAAAAAGAGCCACTAATACTAAAGAAAATTTAGTATATGTTAAAGAATATTTACAAGATTTAAATAAATATAAACATATTTTAATAATTTGTAAATCTTATTTAGGAAGAAGAGCTTTAATGTGTGCGGATGCCCTAAATTATCCAATAGATAAAATAGATATTTATGGTGTCAGTGGCGAATATAATAAATTAAACTGGTTTAATAATGAAAAAGCTCGAAAAAGAATTTTAGAAGAATTACAAAGAATAGGAGAATATACCTTAAAAGGAGACTTAAAAATGTAAGTCTTTTTCTTTTTTTATGTTATAATAATTGTTAAGGAGTTGAATGTTTATGACCATCGGGATACCTAGAGCTTTTTTATATTATCGTTATCATGTGTTATGGGAAACTTTTTTTGAAGAATTAGGAATTGATTATATTGTTAGTCCGGAAACTAATAAAGATATTTTAAAAAGAGGTAATGCTCATGCGATTGATGAATCTTGTTTATCGAGTAAAATTTACATGGGTCATGTTGATTATTTAATTGATAAATGTGATTATATATTTATCCCTAGAGTGGCATCTTTTGGTAATGCGAAAGAAGTAGTTTGTTCGAAATTTCAAGCGATTTATGATGTCGTTAATAATACTTACCGGGAAAAAGATTTAAAGATATTATATTATAGTATTGATGTGCATAATAAAGAAACAGAATTAAAAGCTTTCTTAAAAATGGGTAAATTTTTAGGGAAAAATAAAGCTCAAGTATTAAAAGCTTACTATATTGCTAAACAAGCGGAAAAAACTACCAGATTATTAGAAATTAATAATCAAAAATTGTTATTAAATAATTCTAATTTAAAAATTTTAATTGTTTCCCATCCTTATAATATTTATGATAAATATGTTGGTGAACCAATAATTAATACGTTAAAAGAATTAGATTGTACCCCGATTTTAGCTTGTATAGCACCAGAAAAATTGGCGCGAGAAAAAAGTAAATTGATTAGTAAAACTTTACCTTGGACTTTTAATAAAGAACTTGTTGGGGCGATTGAAATATATAAAGATAATGTTGATGGTATTATTTTGGTTTCATCTTTTCCATGTGGACCAGATTCTTTAGTTAATGAAATGATTATTCGCAAATTTAAAGAAAAACCGATTATTAATTTAATTTTAGATGACCAAGAAGGTACCGCGGGTATGGAAACAAGACTAGAAAGTTTTGTGGATATTATAAAACTTAGAAAGGAAAGTGAAACTTATGAGTAAAGCGAAAGTTAATTTTCCCCATTTAGGTTCTTATAATGTTGCGATTGAACATATTATTACGAAAGGTCTTGACTATGAATATGTTTATGCGCCACCGATAACTAAGAAAACTTTAGAACTTGGAGCTAAATATTCGCCAGATTTTGTTTGTACACCTTTTAAATATAATTTAGGGGGTTATATTGAAGCGATTGAAAAAGGAGCCGATACTTTAATTCAAATTGGTGGTACTTGCCGGTTAAGTTATTATGGTGAGTTACACGAACAAATTCTAAAAGATTTAGGCTATGATGTTAAATTTATCAATATGGCGAATGCATCCTTTGGTAATCCTTTAACCTTTTATGATGAATTTAAAAAAATCAATCCGAAAATGAATGTGAAAAAAGTTGCCCAAGCGACTATGCTAGCAATCAAAATGGTCGAAGTTATTGATAAAGTTGAAGATTTTATCAGAATGAATGTCGGTTTTGAAGTTGAAGATGGTTCTTTTGAAAAATTACATCAAGAATTTTTAGAAGATTTAAGAGATATTAATGATAAAAAAGAATTATCTTATATTTATAAACTTTATATGCGGAAATTAAAAAAATTGGAAGTTAATAAACCAAAGAATCCTTTAAAAGTAGGTATTGTTGGGGAATATTATACGATTATGGATGAATATAGTAATCATTATATGGAAAAAGAATTGGCCAAAAGAGGAATAATTGTGGAAAGATGGATGAATATATCGAATTCGGTTGTCCATAATACCGCAAAAGAAGTTAAACAAAGTATCAAAAATTATGCTAAATATGATATGGGTGCAACATCTATGTATACGATTAAGAAAGCCATTGATTATGCGAAAGATGGTTGTGATGGAATCATTCATGTGAAAAGTTTTGGCTGTACACCCGAAATAGATACCATGCCTGTTTTACAAAGAATTAGTGAAGATTATAAAATACCAATTATTTATTTTAGTTTTGATACGCAAACTAGTGATATTGGTATAAATACTAGATTAGAAGCATTTTATGATATGATTATGATGCGTAAAGGAGTTAAGTAGTAATGAAGAAAGCATATATGGGAATTGATATTGGTTCAATTTCTACTAAAGGAATTATAATAGATGAAGATAATAAAATACTTGCCCAAGAATATTTATGGACAGAAGGAGATCCAATTAATGCGGTAAAAAAAGTGGTACATACTTTAAAAGAGCAACTAAACAGAAAAAAATATGAAGTAGTAGGAGTAGGAACAACTGGTTCAGCAAGGAAATTAATTGGGGTTATGTTAGGAGCCAATGTTGTTAAAAATGAAATAACTGCTCATGCGATTGGAACTTTGTCTTTATACCCTGATGTGCATACTATTTTTGAAATAGGTGGTCAAGATTCTAAGATAATTATTATTGATAACGGAATTGTAGTAGATTATGCGATGAATACTTTATGTGCTGCTGGCACCGGTTCATTTTTATCTAGTCAATCCCACCGGTTAGGACTTGAAGTTGAAGAATTTGGGGAACTCGCTTTAAAAAGTAAGAATCCGACTAATATTGCGGCTCGTTGTACTGTTTTTGCCGAAAGTGATTTGGTTCATAAAGCACAAATGGGTCATAAAAAAGAAGATATCGTCGCTGGTTTATGTAAGGCCGTAGTTAATAATTATTTAAATAATGTTGGTAAAGGTAAAAAAATTAGTGCACCAATTGTTTTTCAAGGTGGCGTATCTAAAAATGTTGGGGTTATTAAAGCCTTTGAAGAAGCAACGGGTGAAAAGATAATTGTTGATCCTAATTCGCATTTAATGGGGGCTTTAGGAGTAGCCATTATGAGTAAAAAAGTTAAAGAAATTAAATTTGATTTTAATATTGAAGATGTAACTTTTGAAACTAAAGGTATAGAATGCAAAGGATGTGCTAATAACTGCGAGCGAATTTGTGTGTATAAAGATGGCGAACTTATTGATGCTTGGGGTAATAAATGTGATAAAGGAGCCATTAAAGTCAAATCTAAAGTTGGTAATTAATCTTTCTTTTTAGGGAAAGATTTTTTTCTTGACTTTAACCTAAGGGAATAGTTTATATTAGAGGGGAAAGGAGGAAAATATGCTCATAAGTGATGTTGAAAATATCGTGGGACTTTCCAAAAAAAGTATTCGCTTTTATGAAGAAAATGGTTTACTTAGTCCTAGAAGAAAAGAAGAGAATGGTTATAGAATTTATACTGATGAAGATATTTATAAATTAAAAGTTATTAAATTTTTAAGAGAATTAGATGTGCCCATAAAAGAAATATATCAGTTAAATAATAATGAATTATCTTTATCTGATTGTTTAAAAGAAAGAATTCAAAAGATTAATGCTGTTGAAGAAAAATATTTAACTATTAAAAAATTATGTGAAGAAATAATTGATGCAAAAATAGAATTTAATGAGATTAAAATTGATAAATATTTTCAAAATGTGCGCATTTTAAATAAGGAGGGATTTACGATGCAAAATACAAAAAGTAATAAAAAGAAACAAATCTTTGGAGCCGCTCTATCCAGTTTAATTTTTAATACTATCTTTATTATTATTTTAGCAGTTCTATGTTATTTTCAATTTACGTTAGATGATAATTGTCCTTGGTTGATATTCATTTTATTAATATTAGTTTTAGGATTACTAGTATTTTGTATATTTTATAATTTAGTAGTTAGAATTAAAGAAATTTTAGGAGGTGAAGAAGATGAAGCTAGTAAATATTGATTATTTACCTAATGAAGAAATTACGGAAGTTTTAGGATTAGTAAAAGGCCAAATTGTCCAATCTAAAAATATTGGTCGGGATTTTATGGCTGGTCTTAAAACTATTGTTGGTGGCGAAATTGTTGGTTATACCGAAATGATTGCGATGGCAAGAAAAATGGCCACCAAAAGAATGGTTGATGAAGCCGAAAGTCTAGGTGCGGATGCTATTATCAATATTCGTTATGGTTCTTCAACAGTGATGGGTGGTGCTGCCGAAATTATTGCTTATGGTACCGCAGTTAAAACTAAAAAGAAAAATTAATTTATTTAATAAAAGTTTGTCTTAAAGATGGACTTTTTTATTGGCAAATTTTGTTTTAAAATGTCGAAAAATGACAAGATTTGTCGAAAGTCTTGTCATTAAGTAAAAATTGTGTCAGAATGTTTTTTAGGAAGTGCTTGAGTGGCGCCACCTCTTTCTCACACTCGGGGTTTTGGTTGTAAAAGAATCTTGAGAGGAGGAATGTTTATGAAAGCAAGAAATTTAATTAAAGTATTGTTAGTAATAATTTTTCTTTTATTATACATTATATGTGTTTTAATTGAAAAAGACGCCTCTTTAGGAATTACCCTAAGGTAGCGTCGCCTTACATAAAACCAGGTGGCGTGAAACTCACGCTTCCTATAGTAAGTATACCCTAGGATAGGAATAATTACAAGTGGTTTTCGAATAAAGTTTGTGAAAGTTTGTCAATAATTGATGAACTTTTTTCTTTATTATATTATAATAATTGTGGGTGATGAAATGAAAAAATTATATCTTATTTTATTAATAGGAATATGTTTATTTTTAGGTGGTTGTGGTAGTGACTATACAGTTGGGGATATAGAAGGTTATCATTATGAAGAAACAGAAGAAGTAACTAATTATGTTAAAATATTAACAAATAAAAACAAAGTTATTTTAATTGAATTATATCCCGATATTGCGCCGATTACGGTAGCTAATTTTCAAAAGTTAGTTAGTGAAAAATTTTATGATAATTTATTATTCCATCGGGTAATTAAAGACTTTATGATTCAAACCGGTGATCCACTTGCCAATGGAACAGGTGGAAGTGATGAAACAATCAAAGGCGAATTTAAAGCCAATGGTGTTGAAAATAATTTAAAACACGAGGAAGGCGTGGTTTCTATGGCCAGAGCTGATGATCAAAATCCCGATACAACGGAAGACTTTAATTCCGCTAGTAGTCAATTCTTTATTTGTGTTAATAGTAATGATAATATTGGTTATTTAGATGGCAATTATGCGGCTTTTGGTAAAGTAATCGCCGGTTATGATAATGTTGTAGAAATATCTGAAGTTGAAACAGATAGTAATGATAAACCAACAGTAAGACAAATTATGCAAAGTGTTAGATTTGTTAAAGTTACTGAAAAATAATAAAAAAATGTATAATTTTAAAATAATTGTTCAATATAGTAATGTAGAGGTTTACTCTACGAATGAAAAGGCACTTGGGTAATGGTGCCTTTTTTTAAAAATTACTTGACTAACATACGTTTGTTTGATATATTAGTTATGCTTGAAATTTTTTCAAAAAGTATTAGAATATTAAAGGATTTGTAGGTGGTATGAAATGGATAAAATAATTATAAGAGGAGCTCGGGAAAATAATTTAAAAAATATTGATTTAGAGTTACCTAAGAATAAATTAATTGTTATGACCGGGGTATCTGGAAGTGGTAAAAGTAGTTTAGCCTTTGATACGATATATGCCGAAGGGGAAAGAAGATATGTTGAAAGCCTATCAGCATATGCTCGTCAATTTATTGGCTCAGGGGATAAACCCCAAGTAGATTCGATTGAAGGACTTTCACCTAGTATTTCGATTGACCAAAAAACAACCAATAAAAATCCTCGTTCGACTGTTGGAACTATAACGGAATTATATGATTATTTAAGACTATTATTTTCCCGGATTGGTATTCCTTATTGTCCTACTCATCATATTCCTATTAAAAGTCAAAGTATTGAAGAAATGACTAATAAAGTTTTAAATTTTGAAGAAGGTACTAAAATTGAAATATTTGCCCCTGTTGTAAGAGGAGAAAAAGGTACTCATAAAGATTTAATTGAAGATCTTCGCAGTAAAGGATTTACTAAAATAAAAGTTAATGGAGTAATGTATAATGCAGCAGATGAAATAACTTTAGAAAAAAATATTAAAGATGATATTTATGTTTTAATTGATAAATTACCAGTATCTAGTGAAGAGAGGAGTCGAATTTTTGAAGCCATTGAAACATCTTGTAAAATGGCGAATGGTCTTGTTATTATCAGAATTAATGATACGGAAGATTTACTAATGAGTGAAAATTATGCTTGTCCTTATTGTAATTTTTCTTTAAGTGAACTTGAACCCAGAATGTTTTCTTTTAACTCCCCATATGGTGCTTGTGATGAATGTAAAGGATTAGGAACAAAATTAAAAATTAGTGAAGATTTATTAATTCCCGATAAAAATAAAAGTATTAATAAAGGGGCTATTGTCGCCATTAACTTAGATAATAATATGTATTTAAGTAGTCTTAATACCGTAGCGAAACATTTTAATATTGATTTAAACATTCCGGTTAAAGATATGAGTAAAAAAGATTTAGATATAATTTTATATGGTACTAAAGAAATAATTGATTTTCATTATGTCGCTAAAAATGGTAGTACGAGAGATACTAAATCAACTTATGAAGGAATTGCCAATAATTTAGAAAGAAGATATTTAGAAACTAATAGTGGTTGGATTAGAGAGTGGATTGAAAACTTTATGGTTGAATCTACTTGTAATGTTTGTCATGGGACAAGATTAAAAGATGAAATTTTAGCGGTTAAAATAAATAAAAAAAGTATTTATGATTTAACAGAAATGTCTATTGATGAATTAAAAGATTTCTTAACAAATTTAAAACTTACAAAAGAAGAACAAGAAATTAGTAATTTACTTTTAAAAGAAATTATTTCTAGACTAGACTTTTTATTAAATGTTGGTTTAAGTTATTTAACTTTAGCCAGAAGTGCCGCAACTTTATCAGGTGGAGAAGCCCAAAGAATTCGTTTAGCTACCCAAATTGGTAGTAAATTATCCGGGGTTTTATATGTCTTAGATGAACCATCTATAGGACTCCATCAAAGAGATAATGAAAAATTAATTAATTCTTTAAAAGAAATGCGTGATTTAGGGAATACTTTAATAGTTGTAGAACATGATACGGATACGATGCTGGCGGCTGATTATTTAGTGGATGTTGGTCCAGGTGCTGGAGATGCTGGTGGTTATATTGTCGCAAGTGGTACGCCAGAAGAAGTAATGAAGTGTGAAGAAAGTATTACGGGGCGTTATCTTTCTGGTAAAGAAAAAATTGAAATACCTAAGAAGCACCGAAAAGGTAATGGATTATTCTTAGAAGTCAAAGGTGCCCAAGAAAACAATTTAAAAAATATTAATGTTAAATTTCCTTTAAATAAATTTATTGTGGTAACAGGTGTTTCTGGTTCAGGTAAAAGTACTTTAGTTAATGAGATACTTTATAAAACACTTCACCGAGAATTTTATCGTTCGAAAGATATTCCGGGTAAATGTAAAAGTGTTAAGGGTATGGAAAATGTTGATAAAGTAGTAAATATTAGTCAAGATGCTATTGGTCGAACTCCAAGAAGTAATCCTGCTACATATGTTGGCGTATTTGATGATATCAGAGATGTTTTTGCTAATATGAAAGAATCTAAAATGCGGGGCTATGATAAAGGAAGATTCTCCTTTAATGTTAAAGGCGGCAGATGTGAAGCTTGCTGGGGTGATGGTGTTAAGAAAATTGAAATGCATTTCTTACCAGATGTTTATGTACCTTGCGATGTTTGTGGCGGTAAACGCTATAATAAAGAAACTTTAGATGTTAAATTTAAAGGTAAAAGTATTGCCGATGTTTTAGATATGCGGGTTAGTGAAGCTTTACCATTCTTTGAAAATATTCCCAAGGTAAGAGATAAATTAAAAGTTATGCAAGATGTTGGTTTATCTTATATTACTTTAGGTCAAGGGGCTCCAACTTTATCTGGAGGCGAAGCCGGTCGTGTAAAACTTGCTAAAGAATTACAAAAGAAACCAACTGGTAAATCTGTCTTTATTTTAGATGAACCAACTACTGGTTTACATTCTGCCGATATTAAAAAGTTATTAGAGGTTTTAAATCGTATTGTTGATAATGGTGATACAGTTATAGTTATTGAACATAATTTAGATGTTATTAAACAAGCTGATTATGTTATCGATTTAGGACCGGAAGGTGGAAAATTTGGTGGCGAAGTTATTGCTACAGGTACACCAGAAGAAGTAAGTAAAAATGAAAAATCATATACCGGTATATTCTTAAAGAAAATATTTGAAAAGGAAAAATAAAAAATATCCTCTATTTAGTATAACTAAGTAGTGGATTTTCTTTTTAATAAAAAAAGACTTACCAAATCGATAAGTCTTTAGTAGCGCCCGATTTTGATTCTCGGGCTAATTGGCTATCCACTTTGCGTTTTACCTATTTCTAGGTCGCCGAAGCTAGGCTGGGGCTACTATCTCCCGTCATTTAATTAAATTATAACTTTTTAAAACAAAATGTCAACAAATTTTTAGTAAAAAATCACACAAAAATTGAAACTATAATTCATTGACAATTATTATCCTGTGAATTAGAATATATACTACATTTATGGGGGTGAAAAATTGAACATTTTAAATTATTTAAAATCGAAAATTATTAATCCATCAGGAACATTAGTTAAATATACAATTCCTATTCCAACTAAGGAAATTTATAAAGATAATCAAGATAAATTAAATAATATAGAAGAATATAAAAACAAATATTTAAAAATCCTAACAACAAAAAAACTTATATCTTCAAAAGAGTTAGAATTAGATAATCTCCAAAGTAATTTAGAAATGATTATCAATCTTTTAATTCATAATTTAAGTGATAATGATAATTTTTTATATTTTACAAAATCAGAATTAATGGTTAAAAGTGCTAAATTAGAAATGTATTTATGGGAATTAAGTAAATATGAAACAGAAACTATCTTAAGAATAATTGCATTAAATGAATTAAAAGAAAATAAAAAAATACCTAAACATAATAAAAGATATTTAAATTTAGAATTAGATAATTTAATGAATAATCTAACTATTTATATGGTTCAAAAAGAAGCTGTTTTTAAAGAAAAAGATAATTATTTAAATAGAGTTATAATAAATAATCAAGATGATAATGGTTATGTTGAAGAAAGATACAAATATTTATATGAATTAGCTGAAAATATTATAGAAATGAATAAGTTAAATAAATTAACTACTAAAGAATCCAAATTTGCTTATCTAGAAAGAGAATTAGAAATTTATACTTATAAAAATAAAAGTAATTTAAAAGAATTATTAAATGAACTCAAAAAATTAGAAATACAAAAAAAGACACTTGAAAATAGAGAAAAATTTTTAAAAATTATAACTAGTATTGAAATTAAATTGTTGTTATTTTATGAATTTGAGTATATTAATGAAGATGTTTTAAAATATTTGTATCAAATTAAATTTGCTATTTTAGTAAGTATTTTAAATCAAAAAATTTATATATATTTTGACTTTGCTTCTTTTAATAGTGGGCGTGTTTATTTTGAAGACCAATTAAATGAGATAAGTAAATTTATATGTGTTTTTGATGGTTCATTAGAAAAATTAGATAGTAATTATAAATGTAATGAAATAGAAGAAGAAACATATAGAGATTTACTACAGAAAAAATTAATTAATATATTGAACGATGATAATAATATTTTACAAAAAACATTTGGAGATAATAAAACAAAAGTAATCGAGTTGCTAAATAAATATTTTAATAACTATGATGATTTTAAATCCATAATTAAATTACAATTATTGTTATCTTTAGAAAAAGAAAATGGGTTTGAAGATTTACTAAATAATGTATATCGAAATGTTAAATTACCTCCTAATCAATTTATAACAGCCCAAAAATTTTTAACATTAAAATCATTTTTTGAATTAAATTTGGATGCTAGCGATGAAGATAATATTGTTAATATTATTTCAAAACTTTATAAATTAGTATCTATAAAAGATAAAGATAGATATTATATTCCCGAGGGATTAGTAAATTATACTTATAAAGCAGAAGATATTTATAAAAGTAAAAGGTATATATTGAAAAATTTAAGAGAAAAATCAATAGGTAAAAAAATAGTTTTTCCAAGTACTATGAGAAAAATAGAAGGACCATTTTTCAAATATAATGGTATATCAGAGATAATTTTAAATGATGGTTTAGAGTATATTGGTACTGATGCATTATTTTTTGAAGGAACATCTATTACCATTCCATCATCAGTTAAAATGATTTATGATGCCTTTGCTAAGAGACAAAAACTATTTTCGATAACTTTTGATGATTATGAAACTTCTGAATTATTAAAAGATGAAGAGTGTAAGAAACATTTTTTTAATTCTTTATTAATAATAAATGTTATTGAAAATGAAGCTGAAGTTTATTTTAGAGTTAAAAGAATTATTTTAAAAAGTAAAAATGGTAAAGAATATACTATAGATTTAGAAAAGGTACAATTTATTAAAGAATTTGATTATGATAAATTAGATTTGTTATATAACTTTTTAATTACGGAAACTGAAAAGATTTGTTTGGAGCAATTAAATGAACAACAATATCCATTAAAAAAAGCATTAATTCGCAAATAAAAAAGAACAACAAATATTATCAAAAGTGTTGTTCTTTTATTATCTTATAATATACTAGTAATCATTATTATTGTAGCAAAAGTATTATGCAATGCATGCATAGTTATATTACAACATAAGTTATTAGTTTTGACATAAGTTCTAGCTAAAATAAATCCCATTCCCATATAAGGTAGAGCCATTAAAATTGTATCAAACAAATTAGCTTCTTGACCGATAGTATGTAATAAGCCAAATGTTAAGGCAGATATAATCATAAATAATGTATCATTTTTAATAATTCTTCTAATTGAACCTCTAAATACTAATTCTTCAACAACTGGGGCAAATATAATGGTTCCAAAAATTAAATACAAAATAGGAAATTCACTAAGAGATTGTTGATTAGCTGATTCTACCATATCTCCTTTAATTACCATAATAATTAAATTGGAAACAAAATTAATTAAAAGTAAAACTACATATGATTTTAAGATAAATTTAAGGTATGGTTTAATTTTTTGAAAGAATATAACTATTTGTTTTTTCAACTCTTTATAAAAGATTGTAAATGTAACTATAAATAAAACAATATCTAAGACAATGTTGAGTATTAAAGTGAATTTTTCTGTAAATTCAAAGTCAGGATATAATATAGCAATTAGTATTGGTAAACCAAACAAAAATCCAAAATAACTAACTATAATAAATATTGCTTCAATTATATCCCATTTTTCTCTTGATGGTTCATCCAATTTTTCAAATGTTTCCTTCTTTTTTTCTGTATTATTTTTATCTTTTTTAATGGTTAATAATACAAGTATATTAAGTATGCCAATTAATCCAGGATTAGAGGCAAATATAAAAATTAGAATAGATAAAATGATTAAAGTTGTTTTATTTTTAACAATATTATTTTTAATTGCTATTAAAAGTATTACTCCAAATAAAATAATTCCAATTATAATCTCTATATAATATTGACTGGTATTATTAATAATTTGTAATATATTTTCTGGAATATTATTATCAAATATTTCATTAAAAAATTCAGTTTGTTCTTGAATTACTTCCGTGATATTTAAAGTTACTAAAGATACAATCGACCAAATAATTCCAATAATTGATGTTAATATAAAATAAATTCTTTTTTTCAAAACTACTCAACTCCTAAAATATTATTTTTCTATAATTAAAATGTAACACAAAAATTAATATTTATAAAGATTAATCAAAAAATTATTAACAACATTTGACACATATACTTATTTATATAGCAATAATCTGTCAAGTATACTTCTTTTTATTTTACAAATAATATAATTATGATTTATAATTATTCTAGGAGAGTGATATGATGGATCCGGTATTAGTTACAGTATTTGGAATTGATATAAGATGGTATTCTGTTTTATTATTAGTAGGTATAGTTTTAGGAATTTATCTTTTTATTAAAGAGGGAAATCGGTTTTTTATTCCCAAAGATTTTACTTTTAACTTAGCCTTCTGGGTTATTGTTATAGGTATAATTTGTGCCCGTTTATATTATTGTATTTTTAATTTTTCTTTATACAAAGATAATCTTTTAGATATCTTTAAAATCTGGGAAGGTGGTCTTGCCATTCATGGAGGAATTATTGGTGGTTTAATCACTTTAATTGTCTATACTAAAAGATATAAAGTTAGTACTTTTAAAATAACCGATATGGCTGTAGTTCCTTTAATTTTAGCCCAAGCCATTGGCAGATGGGGAAATTTCTTCAATAGTGAAGCTCATGGAGTAGCCACAACTTATTATCGTTTAAAAGAATTACATATTCCCGAAAAAATAATTGAAGGAATGAAAATTGGTAATAGTTACTATCATCCAACATTTTATTATGAAAGTTTATTTTGTTTAGTTGGTTTTATTTTATTACTTATTATTAGAAGATATAAATATTTAAAAAGAGGTCAACTTACTTGTATTTATATGATGTATTATAGTGTGGGTCGTTTCTTTATTGAATCTTTAAGAACTGATTCTTTAATGCTTGGCGGATTCCGTGTTGCTCAAATTGTTTCTGTCGTAATGTTTATTGTTGGGTTAGGAATTTTTATGGTATTAAGTCGTAAAGGGCGTTTTGAAGATTTATATAATGAAGAACAAAATACGCCGATTAGATTTTAAAGGAGAATATATATGTATGATTTAGTTATAGTAGGTATGGGTATTGGGGGAATTACCGCTGGTATTTATGCTAAAAGAGCAAATTTGAATGTTTTATTACTAGATAAAGGAATGCCGGGAGGTATGCTTAATAATATTGAAGTGATTAGTAATTATCCCGGACTTTTAAATGTTAAGGGGGCCGATTTTGCTAACAAATTATTAGACCAAGTTAAAGATTTAGAGATTCCTTATAAGTTTGAAGAAGTAAAAGAAATTAAATTAGATAATGATGAGAAAATAGTTGTAACAAGTAAAGAAGAATATCGAGCAAAAAATGTGATTATTGCGACTGGGACAAAGCCTAAATTTTTAGGCCTTGATAATGAAAAAGACCTTTTAGGAAGAGGCATTAGTACTTGTGCTACTTGTGATGGCGCATTTTATAAAGGTAAAGACATTGCAGTTGTTGGCAGTGGTTCTAGTGCTTTACAAGAATCCTTATATTTAGCTAAGATTTGCCATAAAGTATATATTTTAAATCGGAAAGATGCTTTTAAAGGAGAAAAAATCTTAGAAAGTAAAGTTAAAAAGACTGATAATATTGAAATAATTTATGGAGTTAATATTAAAGAATATCATGAAAAAGATGGTAAGATATCCCATATTACTTTAGATAATGGTCAAGATTTAGAAGTTGCTGGAGTATTTATCTACATAGGTTATAAACCAAATACCGAGATGTTTAAAAATTTAGAAATTACTGATGATATGGGTTATATTATGGTAAATGAAAAATATGAAACTAAAATAAAAGGAATATATGCCATTGGGGATGTTATTAAAAAAGATATTTACCAATTAGTAACGGCCGCGAATGATGGAATATATGCTGTTAGTAATATAACCAGAATTGTAAATTAAGATTATGCCTTTATAATCTTTTTTTATCTCTAAATATAATATTGTTTAAATAATAAAAAAAATCATTTATGATGATTTTTTAATCTTCTTTGATAAGAATTGATTTGTCTATTATGTTCTAAATATTCTTGCAATGTATTATAAGTTAAAATGTCGTAACATATTGGTACTATTGATAACATAAATTCCCAAAGAATTTTTTCGATAATCACGGGAATATCTGATTCATTAGCAAAAAAATTCTTCGCAAATTCGGAATTTGTAATTACAGAATAAGTAAATAATAAAAAATATGTAGTAGATACTAATCCAGTTACAGAAAAAACACCTAAAAATATTTTTTCTCTATGTTTAATTTTTTGTAATGCTTCTAATTCTAATTGCATAACTTCTGGTATATTAAATATATTATCTACTATATCATCTTTTTCTTTTTCTGTTAGAAAACTATCATTTTCTATATTTGTTAGTAATCTAATTAATTCATGTTTTTTTTCATCACTAGTAATTTCACTATTAAAAATCTCATTTAATTTATCAATATACAAAGATTTCATAAAAACCTCCCAAAACTATAAAGATATTATACAATACAAAGAATTAAAAAGTAAAGGTATTTTTCAATTAACAAATATTAACACTAAAATTTAAAATATTTAAAACTTTAATTTTAAAATTGTATATGCTATAATAGAAATCGCAGTAGAGATTGGAATTAATTCCTACTTTAGCGAGTCGTTAAAGAACTATTTTTATTTGGATAGATTTAATAGTAATATTCCAATGGACTAACCTACACCTTGTGTAGACGCATTCGCTTAAGTCCATCTCCATATTACTCTATCTTTAGTACTGCAATTGGGAGGTAATAAAATGTGGAAATACATTGGTATAAAAGAATGTAATGAATTTTTATTATCTCTCCAATTATTTAAATGTAATGATCAAAAGAAATATATAAAAATTTTATATTCATTAAGCAATAATATTGAAAATAATTATTATATATATAAAATAAAAAAGAAAAATGGCCATTTAAGAACTATTTATGAGCCTTCATCTCTTTTAAAAACTATTCAAAAGAATATTTTAAACAATATCTTAAATAATAAGGAAATTTCTAAATATGCTAAAGCTTATAAAAAAGGAATTTCTTTAAAAGATAATGCCACTGAACATATAAATCAGAAAATTATATTAAAACTTGATATTAAAGATTTTTTTGAAAGTATTGCCTTTTTAGATGTTTATAATTCTTGTTTTCCAATTGAGTATTTTCCAAAATCTATAGGAATGCTTTTAACAACACTTTGTACATATGAGGACCATTTAACTCAAGGCTCACCAACTTCGGCTTATATTTCCAATTTAGTGATGAAAGATTTTGATGAAGAAATTGGAGATATTTGTGAAAGAGGTAATATAAATTATACAAGATATTCTGATGATATGACTTTTTCAGGTGATTTTAATCCTTCTGAAATAATACAAATAGTTCGTAAACATTTATATAAATTAGGTTTAAATCTTAATGATTCTAAGATTCATATTGTTAAAAATTATCAAAGTCAAAATGTAACGGGTTTAATAGTTAATAAAAAAATTCAAGTATCCAAAAATTATCGCAAAAAAATTCGCCAAGAAATTTATTACTTGAAAAAATATGGAATAGATTCTCATTTAGAAAGATTAAATTTATATGATAAAAAGCAATACTTGCAAAGCTTACAAGGTAAAATTTTATATGTTTTACAAATAAATAATCAAGATCAAGAATTTATAAATTATAAAGATTATATAAAAACCCTACTTATTAATAATCCCATAATCCATCGAATTACTAATCAACAGTCCTAATAAAGAACCACATAACCACATAAAAGATGGAAGAATAAATAAAAGATATTTTTAAGTATATTGCATATAAATCAAAACTATAAAAATATTATACAATACAAAGAATTAAAAAGTAAAGTGCATTTTTAAATCAACATTTATTGAATTCGAGTTAGGATAGTGTAGAATAAGTACGGGTGAGTGATTAAAATCAAACACCAATAAATAAGTTAATTAAATAATAAAACGAAAA
>CANQHT010000015.1 GCA_947623705.1 uncultured Bacilli bacterium | reverse complement strand
AAATAACAATATATAGTTTTATTGGTTTTTACTGTTATACTATAATTATCATAATTATATTCTATTGCTCCTTCTACTTCTTGACCATTTCCATCTATACAACCTGACATGCTTTCATTAAATCTATATCCTTCAGTGGGAAAAGTATTAGTATATTCTTCACTGCCTTCTTTGTAATCTCCCTTACCTTTAGTTTGTTCAAGCATTAAAGCGAATTGTTTCTTATTATTTTCTTGCTCTTTTAATTTTACTCTTGGTAGTTCTTTATATTCATTCTTTTTATTAAACACAAAATACATACTAACAACTAGTACTAATCCAATACTTAAAAATATTAAAATTTTTTTATTTTTCAATTTCACAAGACATACCTTCTATCCTATGAAATTATTATAAAATATTACCCCCCCCAGTCAACATTTTTTTCATTTTTTTATAACCCATCTCTTAAATATTCCACTATCCTTAATTGTTAGTATTCCTCTCTCTTTAAGCACTTTGATATATCTTCTTATAGTTCTTTCCGTAACATTATATTTTCTTGCTAAATAAACTTCTGTTACTTTTTCATTATCCATTATTTCTTCATAAATAAGTTTTAATAATTCATTATCGCGTATACGCATTTTTTCTCCTTTCACTTTATATATACGCGCTTTTTCTTTGATTTCCTTTTTTTTCATTAAAACTTTTTAAAAAAAAGTAGAATTTTTTACAAATCCTACTAATTTCTACCTATATTTTTACTATGCCAATATTTTTTTAAATCTTCGCCCTTATTACTAAAATGAATGATAAGTTCTACTAGAGAGTTAATTATTTCATTGCTTAAATTTTCTTTTTGATAAAACTTATCTAATTTATCAGGTGTACTAATTTCCATTAATAATAAACCATTTAATAATTCTTTTAAAAATTCATTATTTAAGTTATCTTCGGCGTTAGTATTTATATATTCGATCCATTCATTATAATAATTTGGATTAATTAAATACATATTATCAGTAATACTTAAAATAGTTTTTTTATTTTCATTCATTATTATCTAGTCCTATTTAAGTATTTTATTTCATATTCTGGATATAATCTATTCCAATATTCTCTTAATTCTTCTCCTCTTGGTGAGAAATGAATAGTTAAATCAACAATACCTTGTAAAGCATCAAAAGATAAATTAAAATCTTCTAACATACGCATTAAATTTTCAATACTAATGCCACCATATAATTCTTCTAAACATATTGTTACTATTTCATTAATTTTTACTGTAGTTTCATCACTAGCAAGAACATACGCATTCCAATCTTCAATTAAATCAGCTTTTACTAAATCTTCTTTAACTACTAAAACTGGTGTATCTACTTGTGAATTATTTAATTTTTTAGTATTGCTAACTTCTTTTTTGCTTTTTAAACGGTCATTATTTTCTTGTTGTTCTTTTAATAATTCCGCAATATCAATTTCTTGTTCAACATTTTGTTCTTTCTTACCACTATTTAAAATAGCTGTAATATGATATAGACTACTTCCACCAACTAGTACTATTAAAGCACTAACCTCTTCAATAGAATCTAGTAAGAATGGTGCAAATTTAATAATTGGCACTACTACTAAAACCCATAGAACTTCCCATGGTAAATTTAAAATATTATGTTTTGCTTTTAATTTTTTAATTTCTTGCTTTTTTTCTTCAATGTATTTTTCAATATTAAAATTTTCTTCTAACATTTCCAAAATCCCCTTTCAATGCCGTATATAATACCACAAAATATCTAAAATTGCAAATTTTTCGCAAAGAAAAAAGTGTTTTAAACACCTTATTCTGTTCTTAAAGCCTCAACTGGGTCTTTTTTACTCGCTATTTTAGCAGGTATTAAACCACTTATCATTGTTAGAGAAACACTAATAACAACTAAAACGATACTTCCTAGAACTGGTAATTGACAAAGTGATGAAATATCGACTAATTTCTTTAAAACAATATTTATTGGAATCGTTAATAATAAAGTAATACCAATACCAAGTAATCCAGAACATAAACCAATAATGAAGGTTTCGGCATTGAAGACATGAGCAACATCTTTCTTGCTTGCCCCAATACTTCTTAAGATACCAATTTCTTTTGTTCTTTCTAAAACACTTATATAAGTAATAATACCAATCATTATAGATGATACAATTAGAGAAATACTAACAAATGCAATTAAAACATAACTAATAATATTAACAATGGTAGTAACACTAGTCATTAATAAACCAACATAATCAGTATATTGAATTTTATCTTTATCATCTTTATCTTTATTATAATCACTTATTAAATCAATAATACTTTCTTTATCATTAAAACTTTTTGGATAAATATTAATTGCAAATGGGGAATCTTCATTGGCTGCTCCAAATAAAGTTAAATTACTTTCTAAATTACTAGCTCCTTCAAATTTAGTATTAGTTAAAACATTTATTTCCGGACTATTTAATTGTTCTTTAACTATTCTTGAAGCATTATTCTTATCCATAATATGTTTTGTTAAAGCACTTGTATAACCTATTCCTCCTGTATTAGCGTTAATTGCGGCTTCAGGATTAGGTTTAATAATCCCTACAACTTTTAAAGTTTCGCCATTTTTAATTACATTTTTCATATATGTTTCATCAGTTTGTTTATTAACCCATACCCCATTTTCTTTATGGTACATATCTGTATTAGCAATAATTTTATAAGTTAAATTTAATACTTCATCATAAGCATAATCTTTATCAATTGTTTCATATTTTTCACCTTGCATTGTACTTTGAAATAATTCTTGTAATTCTTTACGATCTTTTAATCCTAAAGAATATAGAGCATAATCATTAACAGAATTATTTTCATCAACAATTAAGATAATTTCATTATATTTTTCTGGTAAACGGCCGGCGACTATATCATATTGACTATTTAATAATTCTTTATTATCAGTTAGTTCTGTCCAAACACTATAACCACCCATCATAGCACTAGATAAGCCCATTTCTTCCATAATATTTGATGGATTAACTTGATTAATACCATTTTTAGTATCTGGAGTATAAATATTTAGCGGAAAATTATAAACATATTTAATATCATTTGTTAAATCTTTAATTTCTTTACTATTTGCTAAATATTTTTTAAAATCTTCAATATTATTAGTTGTTACTTCATTCGTAACCATACTCATCATATCAGTCATTATATTATTAGAATATACTTTATTATTATCTTTTTCTTTACTATTATCTTGAGCCATACTACTCATAAATGATGCTAAATCAACTGTTTGTCTTTCAATAGTTAAAGGATAACTTGATAAGGTATCTTCTTCCACTTTATCAATATATTTTTCAATACCATTAGATAAAGCCATAATTAAAGAAATACCAATAATACCTATAGAACCCGCAAAAGAGGTTAAAATTGTTCTGCCTTTTTTAGTCATTAAATTATTTAAACTTAAAGATACGGCCGTTTTAAATGACATACTGGCTTTTTTCTTTTTAGATTCACCTAATTTATCAGTCTCATCTTTAGCATTTTCATATGGATTAGAATCTCCTTCAATTACCCCATCTTTGATGTTAATAATTCTGGTTGAATAATTTTTAGCTAGTTCGGGATTATGGGTAACCATAATAACTAAACGATCTTTAGCAATATTTTTTAATAAATCCATAATTTGAATACTTGTTTTAGTATCTAGGGCCCCACTTGGTTCATCTGCTAAAACAATGTCTGGATTATTAATTAAGGCTCTTGCAATCGCTACCCTTTGCATTTGACCACCAGATAATTGATTTGGTTTTTTATAAATATGATCTTTTAAACCAACTTCTTCTAAAGCGGCGATAGCTTTTTTTCTTCTTTCTTTTTTAGATACACCACTTAAAGTCAAAGCAAGTTCAACATTAGCAAGAACACTTTGATGGGGAATTAAATTATAACTTTGGAAGACAAAACCAATTCGATGATTACGATAAGTATCCCAATCTCGATCTTTATAATTTTTAGTAGATACGCCATTAATAATTAAATCACCACTCGTGTATTTATCTAAACCACCAATAATGTTTAAAAGGGTTGTCTTACCAGAACCAGATGGTCCTAGAATAGATACAAATTCACTTTTTCGAAAATTAATACTGACATTATCTAGAGCTTTTTGGGTAAAAGAATCTAATTTATAAATTTTTGTAATATTTTTTATTTCTAACATAAAAGTTCCTCCTTTAAATTATATTATAATCTTTTAAGTAAAGACTATATTTAATTATATTGAATAATTGTGAACTTTTCAAGAAGTTTCAAGCAAAAGAAAAAGAGATAAGCATCTCTTTTAACCTACCACGGGAATAGATTCTCGCCATTTCTCTTCATTTTTGCATAATTTTTCATAATTTTTTCTAGACATATATATTACTTCATCATAGTTTAGTACACTATCATCAAAGAATTTAATTTCTTTATCTTTAACAGATGATAACATATTCGTAATATATTCATTCATACTATAATCCGGCATATAAAGTTGTAAATAAGGATCAAATAATTGGTAATTACTTCTTTCGATAATTTGATCATATACTTTAAATTTAAAATTTGGATTACCATAATATTCTATTTTAATGTCATCGCGGTTTTCAAAAACAACATTTCTAATTCCTAATTCTAATATTATTAAATCATCACTATAATCGATATTATAAGATGTTAATAAATCATTATATCTAATTATTTTATAAGTGGATATTTCACAAACAAATAAACCCGCACCAACCCCGAATGTTATAAGGGATGCCATAAACATCACAAATATTCTTTTGAATTTTAATTCCATATCTAAAAGTAATTTTATAAGTATTTCTAAAAATAGATAAATGATAACACTTGTTGCCAAAAGACAAATGGCCAGAAATACGAGTAATATACCATAATAAATATAATAAGAAGTAAAAATTAATAACCCAATATTACATACAAATATAATAACTGTTGGAAATATTAAAAATAAAATAATTAATTTACCACAATATAGACAGATCTTTTTTAAAATAGTTTTAATATCGGTATAGAATTCATAATGTTTATCTCGTTCTTGATTTTCCTCGATTTTTATTTCCATATTATTTTTTAAAGCCTTTTTATTCTTATATAATTTATAGAATATATAAATTGATGTTATAAGACAAATAAAACTAAAGGCAATTAAATAATCTTCGGTATAAATAAAAACTGATGAAAATAGAAATTCAAAAATAAAATAAGCAATTATAGAACAGGTTACCAATAAAGATATGCCACAGAATAAGAATAATAAGCCTTTCTTTATTTTTTCTTTCGTTGTTAAACTTTTAAAATATTTTTTTAAATTTTTAAAAGTTATTACATTTAAATTATTCTCATTGCCTTTATCTTCTTTTTCTTCTAAATCTTTAAGACCAATTAATTCATCCATACTATAATCAAATAATTTACAAATTTGAATTATTTTTTCAGTTTCCGGATAAGAATTATTGGATTCCCATTTTGATACCGCTTGTCTTGAAACATTTAATTCTTGCGCTAGTTCTTCTTGACTCAATCCCTTTTCTTTTCTTAATTTTGCTAGTTTTTCACCAAAACTCATAATTTCACCTCACGCCTTCATTTTAGTATAAAATATTGGTAGCAACCACCAATTTTAAGTTGTTTATTGTCAATTTATGGTTGCAAATTATAGTTTTTTTCTTAATAATGAACTTTCAACATTTGCTTCGCATTCTTGATATAATATCCCTCTTTCAGAATTAGAAATAGGAAGACCTAAATATATTCGTGTTGCAAAGGAAAAATATTGAGAAACTAAATCCAAACAATCTTGTGCATCTTCACAATACCAAGAGAATTGTTTTAAAAAGTTTGTTAAATGCATTTGTTTTAAATAATATATTGTTGGAGAAATAGAATTAGCATAAGTATTATAAATGTATTCATCTAACATATGATTATTAGCTTGCGTAATTTCGGGAATATTAGCTAGTTTCGAAATTTTTAATATTAACATTGAGGCTTTTAATTCGGCGAGTCTTTCTTTGGGATCAAAGTCATAATATTTATAATATCTTTTACGATATTTCTTTTGTTCAATATTGTTTAATAAATTACTATGAAAACTTCGTGTAATTAAACAAGAATTTTGAAGTATCTTACTTTCTAAATCTGTTCCGCTTAATTTTAAGAACTCTTGATAAGCATGTTCTATTTCATGGCGAATAACTTTAACAAAAAATAAATTTTTATAAAATAGTTTAGTATAACCACCTGATAATTTATTTAATTCTTCATCAGTATCAAAATAAACCTTAAAAGACTGTAAAAAGAATTTTAAAAGATAAATTTGATTTCTAAAAGTATAGGTTGCTAAAACATATTTTTTATTGGTGGCTTTTTCATCTATTTTAATATCTTTAACATATCTTTCAATGTCTAAACCTTTAAGCATAATATCACAAATACGATTAATAAATTGTTCATCAGCTAATTGACCTCTAAAAGTATAAGCATTTATTAAATTTAAAACTTCTTCTTCCATACATATCCCTTTTTTGTAGGCATTATCTTACCATAACTTAAAAATTGTGTCAAATAAATCAAAAACTTTTAAATCTATTTAGTATTTATTAGCAAATAATAAGCATAAAATATAATAAGCATAAAATATAATACAGTTAATTGACAAAGACATAAGATTATTGTACAATAATACTGTTATTTGGAGCCGTAGCCAAGTGGCTAAGGCGTGGGTCTGCAACACCCTGATCGCCGGTTCAAATCCGGCCGGCTCCTCCATTGAGAAATCTATCCGAACTTTTTAGTTCGTTTTTTGTTGCCAAAAAGTTGCCAAATTAATTGGTAATTAAAAATAATAAGTTATATCAAATACTATAGGTAGATTTATAATAAAATAATCTAAAAAATTGATATAAAAACCCAAAAAAATAATTTCGCTTATAGCCGTAAAAAAAACAAAAAACGGATTTTTTACGGCTATAGCCGTAAAACTTGACAAAATTAAAAAATTGTTATATATTTAATACAGGTGGTTAAATATGTTAATTCGAGAAAAATATTTAAATCAATTAATAGAAAGTAAAGACCTTAATTTAATTAAGGTTATAGTTGGTGTTAGAAGATCTGGGAAAAGTACATTATTACTCCAATACAAAGATTATTTATTAAGTCAAAAAATAAAAACTACAAATATTATTTATATGAATTTTGAAAGTGCTGAATTTTATAATATTAATGATTATAATGATTTATATAATTATATAAAGAATAAAATTACTAACAAAAATAAATTTTATATTTTACTTGACGAAGTACAAAATATTTCTAAATGGGAGAAAGCTGTCAATTCTATTTTAGTTGATTTTAATACCGATATCTACATAACAGGTTCCAATGCTTATTTATTATCAAGCGAACTTACTACCCTTCTTGCAGGAAGAGTTTTAACTATAAAAATATATCCTTTTTCCTTTAAAGAATTTATTAGTATATATCCTTTTAAAGATACAGAAGACAAATTTGATAAATTTGATAAATATTTAAAATATGGTGGAATGCCGATGATTGCTAATATGAACGATAACGAAAATTTAATCATTAATTATTTAAATGATTTAAAAGAAGTTGTCTTAAAAAAAGATGTCATTAGTCGTAATAACATAAAAGATATTGTTTTTTTAGACAACTTAATAAAATATATGGCATCTACAATTGGTAATCTTACAACTCCTTATAAAATAGCAGATTTTATGAAACAAAATGGTAGTTTAATTACTAATGAAACAGTTGATTCTTATTTAAAAATGCTAGAAAACGCTTATTTTATATATAGAGTACCTCGTTATGAATTAAAGGGAAAACAATTACTAAAAACGCAAGGAAAATATTACTTTATAGATAATGGAATTAAAAATATTATTGCTGGCATTTCTTCTTATGATACGGGTAGTAGTTATGAAAATATTATCTACATAGAATTACTAAGACGAGGATACGAAGTATATGTAGGACAATATAATGATATAGAAATCGATTTTATTGCTATAAATCCTAATGAAAAAATATACTTTCAAGTTACAAGAAGTCTAACAGATGAAAAAGTAGAAGAAAGAGAAAAAAAGTCACTTTTAGCAATAAAAGACAATTATAAAAAAGTAATACTAACCATGGATAATGTAAAAAATAAACAAATAGATGGAATTCAAGTCATTAACATTATTGATTTTTTAAGTGAATAGTAATAATTTTTAACTAACAAAAATGTTAGTTTTTTAAGTATTTAACTTTTTTAATTAATTCTTCTAGCTACAATAACTAACCGACCATTCTTTTGGGTATATTCACAAGTAGATAAAGTTAATAAATAATCGCCATAATTAACATCTATATCATTATCATAAATATTATTCTTTTTAACTTGTTCAATATAATAATTAAAATCATTTTCATTATCAATATTGGCATAATTATAATATCTAAAAACATTACTTTCATTTTGGTAATAAACTTTGGAATAAAATACGGCGATAATTTCATACTCATATTCGTTATCTAAAGTAGCAAAATTAATTATGCGATTTTTTAAATAGAAATCTTTCTTAGTATAGTTATATAAATCTTCAAACATTAATTTAGTTTTAGAACGATGACCATAGATTAAATAATTAAAACTGGTATTTATATTAACATCTTTATCTAAAAAGATACTTCCTCTTTTAGATGTTTCTTTTAAATAATTGTGATCTAAATAATAATCATTATCAGTGGTTTGTAAGACAGGATAATTAATATTCGTATCTTTAATTTGAATCCAACCCACTATATCATTATTTTCTTTATTTAATATTTCTAATTTAGTTAATAATTCACTTTTACTAGGTACTTCTTCATCTATTTCAATATTTTCTAATATATGCGTATTAACTTTCTTATCGTGATATATTTCAATTATATTAATAATAAAACAAACATTACTTAAAATAAATATTATAAGTAGAAGAAGAAAAATTAGTTTTTTAATTATTTTTTTATGCATTTAAATCATCCTTTAAAAAAATGAAGTAGAAAACTACCTCATTTTAATTTTAATTATATTTTTTCTTTAAAGTAAGCATACCTAATAAAGATAAATTCATTAATACTAAACTTGAAAGCATTGAATCATTGACACCTGTTTTTGGTGTTTCATCTAAAACATCTGCAAATTTAATAGTTAATACAGTATCTTCAGTAATTTTTTCATCTAAACTAAATGCTTTATCACCTTTAAAGATACCTACTAATTTCTTTCCTTTAGGGGCTTCTTGTAATTGTTTTAATACTGCCTTTTCAGAATCTGTTAAATATTCATTTAAAGATTCACCTTTTTTAACGGTAAATACTTTACTACCAACAATACTATTTACTGTAACTTTTGCATGTGTCTCAGGGACATCTTCTAAAACAATTTTATCTGGGTCAACTTGAACGATTAGCTTTTGGTCATTGAAATCACCATCACCGTTCCAGTCAAATTCATATTCTAAGATTACATAAGGTTCGCCTTTTTCTTTAATGGCTTGTAAATTAGCACTTGTTACATTAATCCATGCATTAACGTAATCGGTACCATCTTTTACTTTATCAAAAGATACTTCAACGCCTCCTCTTTTGTATTTGGCGTTTTCTGCTCTTCCACTCGGAGCATCAATACGAATACCAATCCAGTATCCATCAACATTACGTCCTATTTGTAAATCTTTTTCATACCATTTAAGATTACCAGCATTATACTTGACAGTTACAGTCTTACTAGTATTGTTTTCTATATCAGATTCACCGGCACTTATAACTCTAACAGTACCAAATAGATCGGCAGCATAAACATTTGTCGCTAAAGAAAGTAATAAAACTAAAGTTAATACCATTAGCGATACAATTTTCTTCTTCATACGTACTCCTTTCTTTAGATAGTATTTCTATCTATAAATATTCTTCCCCAAATAAGGAAAATTATTACTAAATATTGCTATAATACATAGACTTTAAAAGCAACAAAAAAAGGCTTAAAGCCTATAAAACTAAATTACCATTTTTCATAATTGTCACATTCCCATTTGGGGTTTCGGCGACTATTTCTAAGTCTTTGGTGCCAATCATAAAGTCAACATGATTCTTAGATAAATTTAAACCTAAGCCATCAATTTCTTTTTTACTTAACTTATTACCATTTTTAACGCAATCTAAGAAGGCACTACCTAAAGCAAGATGACAAGAAGCGTTTTCATCAATCAAAGTTGTTTCAAAAACTTTATTGGTATTCGATATCGGAGAATCATAATCAACTAAGGCAACTTCTCCTAGAAAACTTGAGAGTTTATCACTTTCAATAATTTCTTTTAAAACATTTTTACCTTTTTTAGCGCTATATTTAACAACTTTGCCATCTTTAAATTCGACTTTAAAGCCATCAATAACTTTACCATTATAAATTAAAGGTCTAGAACTATAAACAACTCCTTGAGTTTTACGATAATCAGGAGAAGTAAATATTTCATAACTTGGAATATTAACTATCCATTTATCACTAGCAATAGATTGCCAAATAACCCCTTCAGGTAAAGTGACTTCTAGGTCTGTACCTAAAGAATTACGATAATGTAACTTTCTAATTTTTAAAGCATTTAATTTCTTTTGTCTTTTTGATAAACTTTCTAAAAATTTATCCCAACTTTTGCTTGGATCTTTCGTATCAAATAAACATAATTTAGCTAAAACATTCCAAAAAGTATCTAATGGTTTATCGCTTTCACTAAAAATTTTTTTAGCCCATTCTTCATTTGGAACGGCCGCGATACACCAAGGAATTTCCCCTTTAAGTTGCATTTCTCTATACACAGGTTTCGTTTCTCTTCTAATTTTGGCAACTAAGCCTATTTTTTCATCATCAATATCATCCATTAAATGGGGTATTTCCGATTCCAGCATTAAAAATGCCGCTTTCTTTTTCGCATATTTATCCCAAATACTATTATCAAATATTTTACTTTTTTTAATTTTATCTAATGAAGCCGCCCTTAAAAAATCATGTACTTCTAAAGTATCAATTTCATCTAAATAAATATCTTTAATGCCCATTTCTTCGGCCTTTATAACAATTTTCTTAACAAATTTTTTGATAACTTTATCATAATTAATAAATAATACTGATGAACTATTTAACTTCAAACATCTTTTTAATAAGAGTTCAATATATTTATCTTTCATTTTATCACCAGTATTATTATATCCTTATTCAAAAAAATTATCAATCGGCGTGTGTAAAACCTTAGCTATTTTATAAAGTGTGTATTTTTTACAACTAATTTTACCTTTTTTATATTCTAATTTTCTTACATAATCATAAGATTTATCAATATCAACTGCTAGTTGTTCTTGCGTAATCCCCGCTAGTTTCCGATATTTACGAATATTTTTAGAAATATTTTCTTTCATTTCCTCTTCACTAATAAAAGTAAAATCTCTTTTAAACGTTGTCATAATTATCACCACATTAATTGTTGCACCATAAATATTTTATGTCCGGTAACTATTATGCCCCTTTTATGGTATAATATGTATGTGATGGTTATGAAAGAACTGCTATTTTATTTACAAATTATTAAACCTATTGAAGAAAAATATAATCGTTTAAATAGACTATATTATTTTTTTAAATTCAATTTTTTAAAAAGAAAAATGAATTATTACAATTCACTTTTAAATTATTACTATGGCAACATTCTAAATGATAATCAAACTTTAGATAAAATACTTAAATATTTTGACTTTACTTCAAACTAATACTATATTCTTTATTGCGAATAGTTATTAGAAGGTCTATTTTTGAACTATTAACAACTTTATCAGTTGTATTTAAAACTATTTTTCCTTTTAAATTACTTGGCGTTAAGTTTTTAACACTGGCTACTTTTTCTTCTTCGCCATCTAAATATCGAATACTTAAATAATTATCTAAAAAACGATTTAAACTATTACTATTTGCGGAATAAAAAGGTATATCTTCGGCCATTTTAAATTCCGAATCTAAAATTAATAAGACTTGATGACCTTTTAAATAATCGATGGTAACACTATCTTTATAGGTATCACATTTATCTTTAATACAATATTCATAATCATAAGTATATTTAGTATTTAAAACTATCTTATCTACTTTAAAAGTTGAATTACCTAAATTAGAATTAGCAAAATTAATGGTATCTCCTAATTTATAAGAGCCTTCTTTAGTAACGGAATCAATTCTAGCGGGGGTTATTGTAACATAAGTAAATTTACCTACTAAAACATTGTTAACTACTGAAGAACCACTCTCGGCTTTAATCCGGTAATTCTTCCGTATATCTTTTTCATCTATCTTATAAACAATAGCATATGTATCTTTTGTTTTAGCGTTTATAATACTTCCACTTTGTTCTTTAGCATAATCAATAAAATAAAGACTCTTATCTTTGCTTGGATAAACTAATTTTTCTTCATCGATTTCTAACCTAAATTTATTTAAGTCTAGTGTATATTTTTCATCATTAGTGTTTTCAATATTCATTCTAACAACGACATAATAAATATCTAAAACTTCACCTCGATAATTTAAATTAGTAACTATACTATCCTCTAATTTATAATTAACCCCTTGATAACTAAAGGCATCACCTTGACTATACTGATTATCGATTCTTTCAGGAAATAAATTATAAATGAAATAGATTAAGGCTCCAGCCACAAAAACACATATAATTGAAAATATAAATTTGTTTTCTTTAATATAATAAAGGAATTCTCTACCAAAACGGTGGATATTTCTTTTTAATTTAACATCATCTTTTTTTAATGTGATTTCTATTTCTTCACTATCTTCACTAGATACTTCTAGATCTTTTAAATCCTCTTTAAAATTAAATTTACTAATATTTAACCCAAAGCCCCGAATAAAAAAGGCAATAATAAATCCGATTTGGGGTAGTAAAGAAAGTGTGGATAAATCCCGGTAGATTCTCGCTGATTCCGCGGTAATAATCGTTTCTTCCATCGTTATCATTAAGTTTTTAACTACTGAAAATAAGATAATCATTACAATATAATAAACAATACTAGAAATATAAGTTTTACTAGGTTTCTTCTTATAAATAAATAATAGAGTAACTCCAAATAAACCAAGTAAAATCAAAAAGATAACAAAATAATTACTTCCCGGTACATAGTCTTGATAAAAACCAGGTACGATATTACCAGTATAATTATTCGTAACATAGTCATTAAAAAAAGCCACTATTTTATATGTTCGATAAAATAAATAACTAGTTAAAATACCTAAGATAAAATTAATTAATTTAAAATTCTTAATTAAAAAAGCATAAGGTTTTCTAAATATCATATCTAGTCTCTCCTTATGATAATTTTACTAAAAATTTAATTAAATGTCCATCTACTTAAGTTAAATAATTAGAGATTTATTTCTTATTGACAAGTAATTGACCCGCCATTAAGTAAATTGTTTTATTTTCATCTAAGAATTTATCTTTATTAGTACCAAATGTTTTAACAACTTCATCAATGGTATCGCCTTCTGCCGTTATATAATAAGAATAACCATTTTTCGGAATTAATATTTGTTGATTAGGATAAATATAATCATCCATGTTAAGACCATTCATACTAGCAAGAAGTTCCGGATTAATATTATATTTTCTCGCAATAGCGTACAAACTATCCCCTTTTTCAACGACATAATAATTAAAATAATCTTTACTTTCAACGGGAACTATAATTTCCATATCCGCTCTTAAGTTATCTAAAAAATATAAATTATTAATATCTTGTAAAACTCTTACCGATGTATTAAATTTTTTAGCCACATCACTTAAACTTTCGCCCTCTTGTAATTTATAACTTTCAAACATCTTTTCCACCTCTAATATAAGGTATGTTAAAAATTAATTTTTGTTATTTTATAATAAAAATCATATTGGTATTATTAAAGTTCCATTCAAAATTACTAAGTAGTAATACTTCGCCTTCTAAATCATTATAAGAATATAAATTTTCATTTTTTAAATAATAGACTATTTCATTAGAATTTCTAATAATTTTACTAACATTTGCACTTATTTTAATTTTGGTATCATTAATTGTTTTATATAAATTTTCATCTTCAATACTATATTGGATAATTTCATTATTTTCAACAAAATTTAACTTTTGATTAATAATACTTTGATAAGTAACTTTAACTAATTTATTATCTTTTACTACTTGATAGTCCGTTTCTGTAATTGTTTCCTTCTTTAAATTAATTACATATTCTTTTTTCTCTTTTTTATCTAGTAAATAGATTTTATTTTTAAATTCGCCTAGAAACTCACTATTAAAGGCAATATCCTCTTCGCTCATTATCTCTTTTACTTTGCCTGTTAATTTATCTATCACAAATAACTTTTTAAAATAATAATTATCGTTATAATTAGGTACTATTAAAATATCACTATTTTCATAATATAAATCTAAATTATAAACATCATTTTTAAACAAATTAATTGTTTTGAAATCAGTATTTAATAAATCAAACCCACGATAGTTATAAATTAAAAACTCATGATTATTTAAATTATGAATAGTAGTTTTTTTATATTCTGTACTTTTATCTTTGATATTAGGATATTTATATAAAGAATTATCATTTACTAGATTATAGCTAAGCATATCGGTTCCATCACTACATAATGGGGCCAATTTTAATTTATCACTTTCTACTTTTAAACAAGTAATTCCATCTTTATCAAGAGTTTTTATATTAGTGATTAACTCATGTTGATGATTATATTTAGATTTAATTTGAAATGGATATTGAGTATTTTTATCCGTAACTAAAAAAGTATAATAAGATGTATTTTTATCATATTTTTCTACTACTTTAAAACGATTAATATTGTAACTTGTTTCATAACTATAAGTTTTAAATCGTAAATAAAGAAAAATTGCAAATCCTAAAGAAAGAATCGCAATAAAAAGGATTAACTTAATTTTCTTTTTGTTCATGATAATACTTCTTTTTAGCCTCCATCATATAATTAGAGATAACTGTTTCTATTTCATCTAAAGAACTCTTTGGCAAGTTTGTTAAAATAATTTTTTCTTTAACTGTATCAATCGTAATTTTTCCCCATAAAAGTCCTTTATATATTTGCATGTCATTATATAAATCCGGTGTAATTGAACTTAAGAAACTACCCCAAAGTAATCTTTTATGGCCTAAAATAATTCTTTTACTGGTTACTGCCACAGCATAGGTATTAAATATATCGGAGAAAGTTTCATTTTTTTGGGCACAAAAGGCATAAATAACTTCTTCATCATTATCGATATAATCTTCGACTACTTTAATATGTTTTTTGGTTCGCCAAACAATACCACCATGATATTTCTTTTTAAATTCCATTACTTTTTCATAAACACTACCCATAATCATTCACCACCTATATTGTATAATGTTTTTTGTAATTTAGCAAATTATTTTCACAAATAAAAAAGTATAATTTTTTATGTTATACTTTATCTTCCCTTTTGATTTTGTACTTCTTCAGATGCTTGTACATTAGAAACTTGTTGTGGTCTATAATTTTCTGGTTTTTCTAAATTTACTTTTTCCCCTAATTTTGTACTTCCCAATCCTGCAAAAACATTTTCTAATTCTTCTGCAGTAACTTCATCATCTTCAGTAGGTTTATTAAACTCACTAACTGCATCGGGATGAGCTCCGCCTAAAATCTTTTCCCCAGCTTTTTCATTAAATTCATTAGTCATATATCTTGTCTCCTTATTATAATTATAATTTAAAATATCTATTTAAGCAAAAATATTTTATATAAATTTGTCAAAATAATGTCAACAACTTATAAAATTAAAATAATTGAACATACTTAATTTAGGTGAATTCAAATGGAAATTGTTATTAGAGCGATAGTTATGTTTGCAATATTATTTTTAATTGTTAAAATATTAGGGAAAAAACAAATAAAAAATTTAACTTTATATGATTACGTTTTAAGTATTACGATTGGATCAATTACTGCTGACTCTATTATAAGTTTGGATACACCTTTAACAGATGGCATAATTGCTTTAGCGGTTTTTGGTTTAATTGGTTACTTTTTCTCTATTTTATCATACCATAGTCATACTGCTGAAGAAATAATGGATGGCGAACCATTAGTTTTATTTGAAAATAATAATTTTAATTATGCTAATTTAGAGGCTGCTAAATTAAGTGTAGCCAAAGTATTAGAAAACTGTCGTTTAAAAGGGTGTTTTGATGTTAATGAACTAGATTGTGCAGTTCTAGAGCCTTCTGGAGATATATCAGTTCTTTTAAAAGGAAATAGTCAACCAATTACAAGTAATGATTTAAAAAATAATATTCAAAAAAATAGTAGAAAACAAACTTTAAATCATTTAATAATTGTTGATGGTTCTATTAATAATGAAGAATTAAAAAAAGCCAAAAAAACTAAAACTTGGCTCACTAAATATTTAAAAGAGAAAAGAAAAAAATTAGAAAATATTGCTCTTTTATCTATAGATAAAAATAATAAAATTACTATGTTATTAAAGAATTAGGTTACTTAGGTAATCTTTTTTTGTCTTATTACTTTACGTTTCTATTTTTTTATAAAAGAATTAAAAAATGATATAAATAAAAAAATCAATCGTTATTATATTACTTTTATGATTTAAAGAAAAATATATTTTTTTAAAATTTCTTTACTTTTTTTATCTAAATTATACATAATGAAATCATCTTCTAAAATCTGCTTAATAAAATCTTTATCAGCAGTGTTAATAATTTTATTAATAATAATATCATGTTTAACTTGATTAACACCACTTATATATTCACCTAAATACCAAATATTTTTAGAATTAACAAAAAAATCATCTAATAATTTATAATCATAACCTTTACAATCAAAATTCATACCTAAACGCCAAATATTTTCTAAAGCATTGTCATAATTTTTAGCAGCATTTACTAAATCATTAAAAGTTTCTTGATTAATTTTAGGAACATTTGGTACAAAAATATAAGAAGTTATTAATAGCATTAATTCTAAATCACTCATATCTTTTGCAATATTAATATATGTTTTATTATTAACTAACAAATTAGCTATTCTTTCATATTCATTTTTGTTATCGAGTGTTAAATCTTCTATATTTTTGTCTTTATTTTCTATAGATAATAATAAATTAGTTATATCTTTATTATATTTCTTTCCAACTTTAGAATTTAAAAATAAAGTTATTTCTTGAATTAGAATGTCTTTATTAATTAATTTATTTATGTATTTATAAACACTTTTAACAAAATAATTATTTTTTAACATTACTGAAAAAATCAATTCATTATTATCTAATTGAATTAATATTTCGCCTGATTTTTCTTTTTTAAACTTTGTACTTTTATTAAATTTAATTTTATATATATTTTTATCATAAAAAATTTTAAGAATTGAATTTATTTTTAAATTATTAATAGATTTAATAATTATTTTATTATTTTCAATTTTATACTTAAAATTAATTTTTTTATCATCAATAAATAAATTTATATCTTTAAACATTTTTATAACCCTATTTCTAAAATAATTTATAGTTAAATTTAAACTATAAAAGTTATAAACTTAATTCATATATTTTAAAACTTGAACTATAATAGCTCAAGATTTTTAACACATTAATGGTGGAGTAGGTGGGATTTGAACCCACGTCCAATATAATCTATGAAACAATATCTACAAGTTTAGTTGGAATTTATTTTATTATATAGACAACTCCAACACATTTTCTATATAACAAGATTAATTAA
>CANQHT010000014.1 GCA_947623705.1 uncultured Bacilli bacterium | reverse complement strand
GTATAATATTCTTTCAAAAATTCACCTTCTTTCTTTAATTATCTCTTAATAAGATTAATTTATATTGTAATACTTTTCTTTTTTTTACCACTTAAAAAGAGTGAGATATTTTCCCACTCTTACTTCACACTAGAAATTCTAGCTTTTTTTCAAAATTTCACACCAAAAATTCTTGCTTTTCTTTTTTTCGCATATCATTTTTTATATTTTTACTTCACACCAGAAATTCTAGAGCCCTTATTTTATTCTTTTAGATTTTAATAATTATTTGTAAAGAAAGTTTTTAGTTTGTTATACATATCATCTTTTATTTCTTGAGTTAAATCCATATAACTATCATTTTGTAAATCACTAATACCACTTTCTAGACCAACAGCTACTCCATCTTTAACAATTACAACATTTGGAGCATAAATTCTTTTTTCTTTCGTTTCCACTGCTTTACCTTCGCTATCAGTTAGAGAATAATCTGATAAAACATTATCTAGTAATTTGATAAGTTCCATATATCCTTCGGAACCTTCTACTTTAGTTACCACTTTACCTTTGCTATTAACTTCTAAAGTATCTCTAATATTTAAAATATCAACATAATAAACTTCTTTAACATTCTCTTCATCTAAAACATTAATAAATGTTTCTATCATACTCCGGCACCAAGGGCAACTATTGAAACCAAAATATACAACAAATGATTCTTTATTATTTATTGCCTCCACTAATTCTTCGGCAGTCTTATAAACAAATGGATTTTTATCACTAATTTTTATGGAACGAATTATTTTACCATTAGTATTCGTTTCGCCATTCAATTTTTCATAATCTTCTTTAAATTTGGCGGCATCCGGATTTACTAATTGTTCTTCTTTTTTACCACAACCAGTAACTAAGAATAAACTACAAACTAAAACTAATAATACTGTTAACTTCTTATGCATTCTTTTTACTGCCTTTCATTTTTCTTTCTAACAAATCTATTCTTTTTCTTAAATTATGATTATTAACACAAACTACTGTTACAATAGTTGCACTGCTAACTAAAGTAAAGACTAAATTCCAAATAATAACATGCGTATTAGTTACTTCTTTGGGAACATTATTCATATCTTCAAAGACATCATATTTTTCTTTACTATCATATAAATCTTTAATAGCACTCTTAATACTTTCTTCGCTACTTTCAGAGAAACCACCAAAAACTTGATCACCAATAACTATGTATGGAACTCCACCAGCAGGTTGGCCAAGATAATTAGATACAGTAGTCATTAAATTGCTATTGTTAGCATCATACCATACTTCAAACGCTACTAATTTAAAATATTTACCATATTCATCAGTAATACTATCTAGGAAAGTTAAAAAGTTTTTACAAACTCCACAACCATTACCCCAGAATAAATAGATTGGTACCTGTTTATCATTTTCGGTATAACTTTCATAAGTTATATCAATACCATCTAATTTTAATGTTTCTTCTAACCCCGTTGTTTTATAATCACTCACACTTATTACTTCATCTTTTGCCATTACCATCATTGGTAACATTAATAGCATTAATAACATCGCTATCTTTTTCATTTACTTCATCTCCCATAAATATTATCTAATAAAAATTCTTAAAAGTCTAGTTTTTTTCTAGTTAAAACATATAAAAAGAGAAATTATCTTTCTCCTTCTTCCAACATTGTTGTTATAAACAAACCATAACCTGATACGGGATTATCAATTATAACGTGAGTCACAACTCCCACAATTTTATCATTTTGCATAATTGGGGAACCACTCATTCCTTGAATAACGCCACCTGTTTTTTCGAGTAATTCTTCGTCAGTTATTTCAAAGGTGATATTTTTCGTATCACTTGTTTCATTGATACTTTTAATGTTGATATCAAATTCTTCCACATTTTCCCCATCTAAAACGGTATATATTTTTGCATTACCAATTTTTACTTCACTCTTTTTAGCTACTTTCACTAATTCTAAATTATTTAAACCTTTACTATATATTCCAAATATACCATGAGTAGTATTTTTTAATATTGAGCCATAAACGGTATTATAAAAATATTTGGCATTTTTACTACCCGCATAACCTACCCTTGATTTATCTATTGATTCAATACTATTTCTAAATATATTCCCACTTTTAATTTCCACCAATTTCTTACTATTACTTTCAATTATCTCGTGCCCTAGGGCTCCATAAATATTCGTTTCGGGATCAATATAGGTTAATGTTCCAATGCCGGTTATACTATCTTTAACATATAAACCAGTTTTAAAAACCCCATTTTCGTTGATTAAATCAAGTCTGGTTGTATATTCTTTTTTATCTCTTTTATAGGTTAATTCAACATTACCTACAGATGTATATTTTTCAATTTCTTCCGTTAACTTTGTTAAACTACTCACACTAACCCCATTAACTTCCGTTATATAATCGCCAACTTTAAGTCTTGGATTACCTTTATTATATTTACCATCAATTTGATAAAAACCAACCACTAAAACACCATCACATTCAATTTCAATTCCTAAAGTATTACCTCCTAAATAAATGTAATCGGAATAAGCCATTACATTTAAAGGTAATAATAAAATACATAAAAATAGCCATAATTTTTTCATTAAAATCACCTATCTATCTCTATTATTATGGCCTATATAAAAGATAATAAAAAACCAATAATTGTTAGATACCAATTATTGGAACAAAAATTTAAAAAAGTCTTTATTACGGGCTAAAATTTCCCGAATATACCGGTAAGTATTACCATAATATTTTACCTTTTGGGTAGGTACACCAATAGCGTTTATCTGAAGTTTATGGGCAATATATAAACTTCTCGGTAAATGATACTCTTGAGTCACAATAACTACTGATTTATCCTTAAATTTATCTTGATAATTTAACAAACTATCACCAGTGGAATAGCCTTCTTCATCTTCTATTATATCATCTTTTAAAACCCCATTATTTACTAAATAATTAGTCATTACACTTACTTCTCTATTACCTTCATCACCAGTTAAAATTATTTTATTAGAAGTTCCCTTATTATACAATTCTAAAGCTTTATCGAGTCTATCTTGGAGCATTAAACTAGGTTTACCTTCTTTTACCCCACAACCTAAAACTAAAATGTAATCATATTTTTCACTTAATTCATTCATATCTTTAATCCTATCTTTAACTTTTAAAACAACATAAAAATTAATACCCAAAGGAATTAATAACATAACTAAAATCAGAATTAAAATAATTTTTACCCTTTTTTTCATAACATCACATAATAAGTATAACATAAGAAAATTAATAATAAATATTATTAGGGAGTTGTTTAACAATGATTTTACATCTCTATCTTTTTGGCTTACTTATTGGTTTAGGTTTTATTATTCCGGGAGTATCGGGTGGCGTTATTGCGACCATCTTAGGTCTTTATGATAAAATTATTGACTCAATTTTAAATTTTAACAAAGATATTAAAAAGAATATTTTGTTTTTAACCCCTTTAGCTTTAGGTATAGTAAGTAGTGTTTTTTTCTTAAGTAAAATTATTTTATATTTATTAGATAATCATTTAGAATTTATTTCTTATGTCTTTATTGGCTTAATATTAGGTTGTGTTCCGTATTTAATTAAAGAAATTAAAATTAAAACTAAAAAAAAGATAATGATTTTACCTTTTTTTATAACCTTTAGTTTAGGAATATTATTATTTATTTTAGAAAGAAACATTAATATAACATCACCCCATATATCAGTTTTGAAAATGCTTTTAGCGGGTTCTTTTTATGCGTTTGGGAAAATTGTTCCGGGTATCAGTGGGGCTTTTTTATTAATGCTCATCGGAGTTTATGAATATTTACTAGAGATTATTGCTAATCCTTTTTTAATAAATATTAAGACTATTATAACTCTAATTCCTTTTCTAATTTCTTTTTTAATTAGTGCTTATTTTCTTTTAAAACTAATGCATTATCTTTTAAATAAACACTTCCGGATTACTTACAGTGCCATTATTGGCTTTGTCATTTCATCTACTATTTTTATTATTCCTAATGCTTTTAGTATTACCTCATTAATTATCATTATCTTATCTTTTATTATTTCGTATTATTTAAGTGCTTAATTATTTTCTAATTTTTGTAATTCTTCTTTTTCTTCACTTAATTTTTCTTGTTCTTTTGCTACTAACTCTTTTGGAGCCTTACTAACAAAGTTTTGATTATTTAATAAATTTTCTCTTTTTAAAATGGATGCCTTTAATTCATTAATTCTTTTTTCTATTAATGCTTTATCTTCTTCCGTAATTTCTTTTTCATAATAAATTTCCGCAGCATAATTCTTCGTATTAACTTTAAATGTTTGAATATCTAAGTTATCACTAGTTAATTTATCTTGTAATTTTAACATTTTAATTATTAATTCTTCATTACTATTTAATTTAACTTGATAATCTTTAGCAATATTATTTTCTTTTAAAGTGTTACGGAAACTTCTAATAAAATCAATTATTTCATCTACTTTACTTTCACTATCCTTGAATATTAATTTTTTATCATAAACAGGATAGTCACTAATCATAATGTTTTCATCCTTAATTGGTAAATTTTCATAAATTGCATCCGTTACATAAGGCATAAATGGATGAAGCATTTTTAAAATAGCCGTTAACGTATATAAAAGTGTACTCTTAGTACCTACAGTATCACTACTAAATTTAGCCATTTCAATATAATTATCACAGAAATCATTCCAAATGAAGGAATAAATTACGGCATTAACATTATTAAATTCAAACTTATCCATATACTTAGTAACTTCTTTAATGGTATTTTCTAATTTAGTTAAGATCCATTTATCATGCTCTTGTAAATTATCTAATTTAATTTCTTTAACATCTGCAATATTCATTAAAACAAAACGGGAGGCATTCCATAATTTATTGATAAAGTTCCAAGTTGAGGCGAGTTTTTCTTCATCAAAACGTAAGTCCATTCCGGGAGCAGTAGATGTTGTTAAATAATATCTTAAGGCATCGGTACCATATTTTTCAATCATATCCATTGGGTCTACCCCATTACCTAAAGATTTACTCATTTTTCTTCCTTGCTTATCTCTAATTAGACCGTGAATTAAAACTTTTTCAAAAGGTCTTTCATCCATAAATTCTAAAGATTGGAAAGTCATCCGGCAAACCCAAAAGAAAATAATATCATAACCGGTTACTAAAGTATCCGTTGGAAAATATCTTTGCAATAAATCAGTATTATCTGGCCAACCCATTGTCGAAAATGGCCATAACGCACTTGAGAACCAAGTGTCTAATACATCGGGATCTTGAACCCATCCTTCCCCTTTAGGAGCATCCATTCCGACATAAATCTCATCACCCTTATACCAAGCCGGTATTTGATGACCCCACCAAAGTTGACGAGAAATACACCAATCGTGACAATCATTCATCCAATTATTCATAATCTTTTCAAATCTTGGGGGAATAAAATTAACTTTGGTATCTTTATTCTTTTGATTTTCGACTACCCTTTTAGATAAACCTTCCATATTAACAAACCATTGCTTAGATAAATATGGTTCAACCATCACATTCGTTCTTTCAGAATGCCCTACGGAGTGGGTAATTGGTTCCACTTTAATTAATAAATCATCTTTTTCTAAATCTTTAATTAATGCATCTCTACATTCAAAACGGTCCATACCTTCGTATTTACCCGCAAATTCATTCATGGTCCCATCTTCGTTAATAACTTTAACTCGCTCTAAATTATGTCTTAAACCAACTTCAAAGTCATTGGGGTCGTGCGCTGGTGTAATTTTAACAATACCTGTGCCAAATTCCGGATCAGCGTGAACATCACCAATAATGGGAATTAATTTATTAACTACTGGTAAAATAACATTTTTCCCAATTAAATGTTTATATCTATCATCATCCGGATTAACCGCAACTGCAGTATCTCCAAATAAAGTTTCCGGTCTTGTTGTCGCTACTTCTAAATAGTCTTTGGTGCCTTCAATAAAATATTTAATATGATAAAAAGCCCCGGGTACATCTTTATAAATAACTTCTTCATTTGATAAAGCGGTTTTCGCTAAAGGATCCCAGTTAATTATTTTTTCACCCCGATAGATTAAACCTTTTTCATATAATCTAACAAATACCGTTTTAACAGCATTGGAAAGTCCTTCATCTAAAGTAAATCTTTCTTTTGTTAAATCAACGGATAATCCTAATTTAGCCCATTGTTTATGAATTATATCTTTATGTTCATCAGTCCATTTAAAGCATTCTTTTAAGAAACCTTCTCGCCCTAGTTCATATTTATTAATCCCTTGTTCTTTAAGACGATTAACAACTTTTGTTTCGGTCGCAATTGCCGCATGATCTGTTCCCGGAAGCCACAAACAATCATAACCTTGCATTCTTTTATAACGAATAATAATATCTTGTAAAGCGGTATCCCAAGCGTGACCTAAATGAAGTTTTCCCGTAACATTTGGGGGTGGAATAACAATTGAATAGGGTTTTTTAGAGGTATCTCCACATTCAAAATATTTATGTTTCTCCCAATTTGCATATCTTCCTTCTTCAACTTCTAAATGATTATATTTTTTTTCTAACATATTTAACATCTCCTAAATCTTTTTCTTCTAATTTTCTATTAATTTCTTCATATATTATCTTTTTAATTTCTTGAAATAAGCATTCGGAATCAGCCCTAACTTTAACCGAGTCAAAAAATAAATCTAAATAACCTTTTTCTTGTAATAACTCTAAACTTTCGGGATAATTAAATTCAAAAATAAAAGCACATTTCATTAAAAAATCTTCACTCTTATTTAAATCTTTTTTCACTCGCATAGGAATTTTATCTCTAAAACTTTTTAGTTCTTCTTCCGTTATTTCTTTTTTATCAAATTCTTGTTGAAATTTCAAATACATAACATAATATATATCTATTTTATCAATATCCCTTATTAAATTTATAAACATCCGCACTCGACCAGTCTCATTTATATCGGCAACATACCTATTATGATAATAAATTGCCTTTTCAATTATCTCATCATTTAAGGGGTTAGGATTATATTCTCTAATATGGCCTTCTTTAAATAAATATTCTACACCACAAGTAGCATGATCAAATAATAAATCGGAAAAACTATGATACTTTTGTAATTGATAAAAACGACCAATATCGTGTAATAAAGCAATAAGTAAAAATATCTTGGTATCTTCTTCATTTAAATGTAACTTTTTAGATAATTCTTGAGCAAGTTCGACTACTCTAAAAGTATGTTCTTTCTTAAGTAAAATATTAAAATCATTCATATCAAATGCACTTAAGTATTTATTAAAATTATTTATTGCTTCTTCCATAATTTCTCCTTCCCATTAAAAAAAGATGATAACCAAAGGGCGAAAATCCGCGGTACCACCTTTATTTTTTCTTTTCAATTTTAACGCAATTGCTGCTTTTATATTCCACGAGCAACAAATATATCTTTCTTTATTAGTTTCCACCAACCACTAATTCTCTATAAAAGAAATAATATATTCCTCTCATTTCTTCATATAAATTTTTTACTATTTTAACAAATATTTTTTTAAATAGCAAGAGTATCTACTACATTATCATCAACTAAAATATTTAAATTACCATCTTCCATTTGAAATTCTATTTTACTATCATTATTAGATAACATAATTTCTTTAACTGGATCAGTATTTAAACTACGATAAATTCTTAAAGTATTACCTTCCACTAAACCTAAATAGTTATCTAATCTAACATAGTTAGTAATTTGCATATCCATAAAATATTCCGTATCATTATAACCATAAACATTAATCTCATTATCTTTCTTACTAATTATATATTCATCATTATAATCTACAATCGGATCATCAATATAACCACTTAACATCGAATTAGTATTATCGACAATTGCCCATTTATTATCTTTTAAAGTAATCATCTTGGAAATACTTAACAAGCCATCATTAGCGTTATTAGCAAGCCCAATAAAGTCATATTCAAATGGTAAAACACTATTTAATTTATCTTGGAAAGAAAACATTCCCCATAAACCACTCGTATTTTGCACAATAACAGCATCTGTACTTAATTTAGTATGATAATCTTTAACACTTTTATAGGTTTCTAAAGTACTACCTGATGTTATATTATAAAGTTTTATATCTGTTCCATCAGTAATAAAAACATAATCTCCTAAAACAGGTAAATGTTCAATATTTCCATCAGGATAATAATTAATCCCATATTCAGTATCATCAATAGTTGTTTTAGATAGTTCACATACTTCCGTCATACATTCATATTTACTTAAAAATTCATTAGTATCTGAATAAAACCAAAGATAACCATCGTAAAAGAAATCGTGATTAGGATTTTCATCAACAGTCCGATTGGCAAATTTCATAACTGTTCCAAAGACGGTTAAGGGTAAAAAGATAACAAGTAAGCCGACAATCACATAAAATGTTGCTTTTTTATTATTCATTTTATTCTCCTGATGGTTCTTGGGTTGTTGAAGATTCTTCTGTTTCCGTATTTACTTCGCCACCTGTTGTTCCTTCAGTTGGATTCTCCTCTTCATCGGGATTAGTTGGTTCAGTTGGTGTATCTGGTTCATCTTTTACAGCTTCCCCTTTACTATCATATTCATAAGCTGTTCCATTAATAGTTATTTTATAACCACCATTAGCCATTAATTCTACTTTATAATCTTTACTACCATTTAAAGGTAAATCTTCTTTAATTTTACCTAAAGTATTATCATAAGCATAAATATTTAATTTATCATTATTAATTCCCACATAGTAGTTATCAAATAATTTAACTTCACTAAATTCATTACTTATTTTATTAAATTCTTCATCATAGATACTTATTGAATCACTCTTATTAACCATAACATAATATTTATTTTCTTTGGTAATACTCTTATAACTGAATGATACTTTAACGGAAATATTATTACTAGTAATACCTAAGACACCATAGTATCCTTTATTTTGACCAGTTGCACTTTGAGCAATAATATATGATGCACTTGTATATAGATGATTTAATTTATCACTTAAATCGCCTTCCATAAATTCTAGATAACTATAAGTACCTCTTGTCTTTTTAGTTTTTAAATCATAAACATAATAGATTTTATCCGTACTACTAGCACTATTATCATAGATAAAGACATATTCATTATTATAAATACCACTGTAAAGATTATCTTTCATATAAATATGACAATTATTTAAAGTATCACTAGCTTTACTTATTTCATTTTTATTAGCGCATGTATAAGTACCAATTAAATCATTCTTTTCTTCATCACTATAGAAATATAATTTACCATCAAAGTAATTAACATAATCTAAATTTTTATTTACTTTACCTTCAAGCATATTAATTGTATTTTCATCTTTATCCATTGTAACTTTTAAAGTATTATTACTTACTACTACTTCATAAGCTATCTTAGTTTCTACTAATTTATTATCACTATCATAAACATATTTTTTAACATAATCACTACTAGTTAAACGATAGCCATCCGTATCCGTTAACATATTTAATTCATCATCCATAAATGTTAAACGATTCTTTTTAACTAAACTAATCGCTCCATCATGTAAACCAATATAATCATAATCGGTTAATAATTCTTCAAATTCATAATTATATAAAGTATAGTTACCATTTTTAGCTCCAACTATATAATCAGCATTAACACTTTTAATATCCGTATTTATATCATCACTTAGTTTTTTACCATTAGTATTAATAACATAAGATTTACTATCGTCTTTTGCTATTAAATAACCATATGTTGGATTAATAACTCCTAGATATTCATAAGATGGGCGAATTAAATATTCAAAACCATTCGCATTCATACTAATAAGACCATATTTACCATCAACATCGACAATTACGACTAAATCATCATCCGTATCATATGCTTTAACTTTGGTAAGTTCCAAAGAATGTTCTCCTTTTTCAATATCGTACAAATAAACATTTTTACCATCTTGAACAAAAGCATAATTATCATCAAAGATTGGCGTATTTCTTTCAATTTCCTTACCATTTTCATTAACAGTTAAGACTCTTTCAAATTCATCTTCGGTTAAATCTCTTTTTGCTACCATACAATCATTACTATTTTTATTTTCACATTCATATTTACCAATTTCCCGGTTATTTTTATCTAAGAAAACAAGATAACCATTTTCATAACGATAATTATCATTTTCTAACACTACTTGTTCTACTGGTTCTTCTGGTTTATTACCATCTTTTTTAAACACTAAAAAGTATAATAGTAAACCCATTATAATAAGTAAAATGACTACACCAACGACAATAATGGTAATTTTTTTATTCTTTTCTAAATCATTCCATTTTTCTTTTAGAGACTTCTTTCTGTTTTTTTGCGCTCTACTAGGCATTTCCTTTACTTTTTCTTCCGTAGTTTCTTCTTTTTCTTCTTCTACTTCTTCATCATTAGAAATTTCTACAATTTCATTTTCCATATCAAACTTGTCATCCATATAAATACTCTCCTATAATCTACTTAAAAGTATATCACATTTTTTTCTATATTAAAAGATATTTTTTTATATCATATTTATGCATAATAAAAGGACCTTTAAGTCCTTCATTCTAAATTATAATTTAATGTTGGATATCCAGAAGTTGGATCTATTATCCAATTAACTAAGGTATAATCATCTAAGTCTGTTCCTATAGATTCATCAATTGATGATAAACCAACACTATTTAAATTAGTTACATTTTGATTTAACTTATATAATAAACTATTTTGATCATTACCATCAGGATTTTTCATATTTGCATCTGTTATTGGATAAGCTTCTGGTAAATCTCCTAAATTACTTTCTTGTATTCCAATTACATCTTTATAATAGGTGTTTTTAACATTGATATCACCATTTTGAACACTTGATAAAACAGAAAATTTTAATGATGCTTCTATATTTCCGGCATTATAATTATTATTTAAAATTAAAGAATTTCCTTTAGTAGCTATCCTACTTATTCCATAGGCACCATTTTTAGCCTTTAAATTACCAATATTATATGAATTTATTATAACTCCCGTACTTTTATTAATATCATCATTATTATCGATAACTGATATTAGCCCTGATAAATTTCCTAAAACATTAATTGGATTAGAAATAATAATTCCTGTATTATACGAATTTAAAACATATACTGTTGAACCATTCCATAATGTAGCAATTATTCCTCCAACATTTGTATTTGCTGTATACTTTGTATCTTCTTGAGCTACTAAATTAGCAGTATTATAACATTTATTTATTATTAATTTTAAATCATTTTCAATAAGTCCTACTATCCCTCCAGTTCTAGTGCCACCTGTAATTATTCCTTTATTATAACAATTTTCTAGTTTAGATACTTTGTTTGGATTTGAATATGCAATTCTTCCTACTATTCCTCCTATATAACTAATAATATTACCACTTGTTGAAGAATTAATTTCCCCTAAATTATAACTATTTGTTATATTTGCTATATTTTGCAAATATCCAATTAACCCACCTACATTTAAAACATTAATTCCTTTTACATTTATAACTCCCTCATTATGACTATTTGTTATTTCTACTTCTTTTTCACTTATTCCCATTATTCCACTAACATAAATTACGGAATTTAAAGTCTTATTAACTTTTATCTCTCCATAGTTAATACTATTTTTTATTATTGTTTTAACAGCATTATAATCGGCTTTACTTACTATTCCCCCAATAATATCACCTAGATTATTTTCTAGTTTACCATAATTTTTACAATTTTCGATTGTTAATGTTCCTTCTCGATTGTATGCTATTATTCCACCTATATTATTTCCATTGTTTATATTTCCTTTATTAATACTATTTTTTATTACTGTATCTCCAGTTGTCCAACCTGCTATTCCTCCTAATGAATGATTTCCGGTATCGCTTGTTATATTTATTTCATTTGTACAATTATCTATTATACTTTCATCTATCCTATTCACAAAACCACCTATTGGTGTTTTACCTTCTACATGAATTTCGCCAGATAATGTTAAATTACTTATACTTCCTTTGTATAACACTCCAATAAATCCTATTGCTTGATTTTCATCTATTGTATTATATATCCACAAATTACTTATTTTATTATTTTTGCCATCTATATTTCCTTCAAAAAATTTATTATAATTTCCTATTGGTATAAATCCACTACCTTCTTGATTAGTTAGTTCATCTTTTATTCCTTCTACTCCTGATACACCATTGATATCTCCAAATCCGGTATCATTATATTTCATATAACTATCGTTTTCATTAAAATCTAAATTTCTTTTTAAGACAAAATATTTACTATTATATGTATTACTATCTTTATTTACTGAATTAGCAAGTCTTACTAAATCTTCGATATAATTTATTTCATATGGTTCATCTGTAGTACCTTTGCCTTTAAATAAACTATCATAATATAAATAACAATAAACACTTTGTTTAGTTTTTATACTTATTGTTTTATTATCTTCATTATAAGTTAGGGCATCTATATTATTACCATTCTTATCAACACAACCACTTTTAATTCTATTTAATGTATATCCATTTGTGGGAAATTCTTTATTTTCCCATTTTGTATATTTTTCTGTTTTATAATCACTCTCTACCATTATAGCTAGTCCACTAGTATTGATACTATCTTTTAATTTAACTCTTGGTAGTTCTTTATATTCTTCCTTTTTATTAAACACAAAAAACATACTAACTATTAGTACTATTCCTATACTGAAAATTATTAGTATCTTTTTATTTTCCTTCAACATAAGACATACCTTCTATCCTATGTTTCTAGTATAAACTACCCCCCCCCGATTGTCAATAAATTTCTTTTAATTCATCATCAAAGATACTATACAAATACATTTTGATGTCTTTATTAACAATGGTTTTTAAATAATCTCTATACACATGTAATTGCTCTTGATATTTTGCATCAGTTATATTTTTTAATTTGTAATCAATAATTTTAACTTCACTCGGATATTCTAGCACTAAATCAATAATACCTTCATAAGTAGCATTATCTTTATCATATATAAACTCATATTCTTTATATATTTCAACATCTTTAGTAATTTGTAATCTATTAACAAAATTTTGAATTTGCTTATAATATGGATTATCACTACTTAAATTTAAAAAGTCAGTTTGTTCAAATATTTTGTGAATAAGAGTTCCTTTTTGAAATAGTTTTCTTTGATTTTCAGTAATTAATTCTTTAACTTCTTTAGAGGCTTTATGTTCTTCATTTAAAGTATTTGGAATATTAACTTGATAATATTTGATAAGATCATTACTTTTATTTAGATTTTCTTTTTTAAATTCTAAAACATTATAATTAGTGGGTAAATTATATTTAGCTAAATCAATATTTTTAATAAAGGGACTTAAATTACCAGAGATAGAATTTAAAATATCTAAAAATGATGTATATTGTAATCTTTTTTGATAATCAACTTTGTTTTTTGTTGTTATTCTTTCTTCAGAAAGTGGAGCCACAATAATGATTTTTTCCCGAGCTCTTGTTAAAGCAACATAAAATAATCTTATTTCTTCCGATATATTATTTATATAATATTCTTCTTTAAATAAATCTTTTAATATCGTATTATCTATACCATCTTTAAAGAAAGGAATAATCATTCCATATTTTTTATTAAATATAATTCTTTTTTTGGTATCTTCATCATTAAATTTTTTATAATAACCCGCAAAATAACAGATAGGAAATTCTAGTCCTTTAGATTTATGAATATTCATAATTTTAACACTGTTGGTATTTTGACCACTGATGCTATATTTAATTTCACTTTTAGAATTAATCATTGTTTCTAAATATTCTTTAAACATAGCAATAGTATAACCCATTTGACTTAAATTTTTACTAATACTTAAAATGTTATCTAAACGAATTAGAATACTCGCAATATCTTTTGTTTTAAGAATTTTTTCATAGAAATTAAATTCTTTTAAAATTAAATTAAGTAATTCATAACTATCTAAAGTATCTATAGAACTAGCAATATTCTTACTAATTTGATATATTTCACTATCTATAAAGCTTTCATCTTTAAAATACTTAAATATCTCTGCATCAGAATAAGCGAATAAAAATGAACGGGCAATACTCATAAAGTAATATTTAAATTCTTGATCAATAACATTTTCTTTGACTTTTAAAATAAAGCCAATTATATTACTAATTAAAATAATATCCATTTCATTAGTTAATTTTTTATCTTCATAAATAGTTAAAGGAATACCTAAATATTCAAAGATTTTTTTATAAGTTGGGAAGTTAGTCCCCCGGTCCATAATAATACAAAAATCACTGTAATTTGCCTTCCGAAAATCTTCTAATTTTTTATCCATTATGGCGTAACCAGAATTTATTTTTTCTAAAATATCATAACCAATAATAAAAGCTTCCAGTTCTTCTTTCTTTAATACTTCTCCTTCACTATCATAATTATATATTTCTAAATTATTATTTTCTTTAATTTTTTCATATAAAGAATTACCGGCATTCATTTTGTGTTCTTTCACATAATTAGCATTGCCCACTTCATCATCCATAATAAGAGAAAATATTAAATTAATGCCCTCTAAAACTTCACTCCGGGAACGGAAATTTTTTAGTAAATCAATTTTAATACCCCCATTATTCTTGGCATACTTATCATATTTTTCTTTAAATATTTTGGGGTTGGCATCACGAAAACCATAAATTGATTGTTTAATATCTCCCACCATATAAACATTATTATTTTCAATTAAGCTAATAAATTCTTCTTGAATATCGTTAGTATCTTGGTATTCATCAACTAAGATTTCTTTAAAACTTAACATTAATTCTTTCCGGATATATTCTTGTTCTTTAAGAAGATTAATCGCCATTAAAGAGATATCATTAAATTCATATAAGTCTTCATCTTTTTTATATTTATTTATTTTAACAAAATATCTTTTAATTATGTCAATAATTACTTCTAAATAATCTTTAGTTATTTTAAATGTTTCTCTTATTTCATCTTCACTGCTAAATCTTAAATAACCTTTAATATTTTTTAAATGTTTATCAATATTATCTTTGTATTCTTTAACTTCTTCACTACCTCTTGGTCTTTTAGGTAAAGTTAGAAAACTCGCTCTTAAAATTTCATCATAAGTTTTAGATTTTAATAGTTTTTCTAAAGAAGCCACTAAAGCATTATAAAAGTCCGGATAAGAAGATGATTCTAAATACATTAAATTATCCGTTATCCCATTTATTTCTTCTTGGATTAACTGAACATAACTATTAATATACTCATTTATTTTTTCTGCATTATAAAAATTATCTAAATAATTATTTAAGTAACTATCTAAATCACTTATTTTTTCTAAAGATTTAATTATTTTTAAAATCCCATTTTTAAGTTCATTATCATTTTTATTGGTTAAATCATTAATTAATTTTTGAAATAAAATACTATCTTCTTCATAAAACTCTAAAAAGACTTCATCTAAATATTGTTCTTTTAGAATACTTATAATACTTTCATCAATAATACTTAAATTAGGGGAGACATTTAAAAGATAATGATATTTTTTAACTAAAGATAAAGTAAAAGAATCAAAAGTAGTTATATAAGCACTTTCCAAATAATCTAAATTGTCTTTAATACTAGGATTACCCACTATTTTCTTTCTAATCCGATCTTTCATTTCGGCCGCCGCGGCATTGGTAAATGTTAAAATTAATAATTCATTAACTTTAATTCCTTTTTTTAATTTATCTAAAACTCTTTCACTTAAAACTTCCGTTTTACCAGAACCAGCACCGGCAGAAACAATAATATTTTGCCCACTCTTTTCGATGGCTTCCAGTTGTTCAGTTGTAAATTTAGGCATTATCATCACCTCCTAAAAAATTCAAAGAATTTATATCTTCTAAATTGACATAATCTTTTTCACTCTTAAAGCATAAATCCCGAAACTTACAAAATTCACAAGAAACATCATCTTTATAAGCGATTCTTTTAGGATTAATCGGAAATTCGCCCTTAATAATTTTATTAATATTATCATCAATATTTTTTTCGGTTAAATTAATAATACTTTCAATTTGCATATCATTTAAAACATTGGCACTACTATAAAAAGATCCCTCTTTGGTAACTTTTAAACCGCTAATTAAATTTGAATTTTCAAAACTAGCATCAAATCTTTTAATAACACTAAAAGAATCATTAGAATATCCTTGTAATTTTAAACTATTGCATCTTTCTTCTAAATAACTTTTACTTCCTCTTTTAATATCTTTATTTAAAATAAATTCTAGGTAAAAACCAACAAACCGAGGATTATTAAAAAGGTTAGATTTTTTAACTAAATATAAATAAATTGGTAATTGCATATTTAAGCCATATAATAAATAATTTAAGTTAATACTAACATTACCCGTTTTATAATCAATTATGGCTATATAAGTATTTTCACTATCTTCTTCATATAAAATCTTATCAATAAACCCGGTAAATTTAACATTAAAATTATTAACATTCTTATTAATCGTAATATTTTTTTCTCTTAAATCTTTTTTTAAACACATCGCATCAACTTGTTTATTTACTTCATCTAAAACAAATTTTAAATCAGGCATTAATTTTCGTAAATAAAATCTTTCTTTAATACTTAATTCTTTACCTTCTTTTAAAATATAATCTTTTACGGTCTTATCTAAATCACTAATATTTTTTTGGGATAAAACATAGTGAAATAATGAACCTATGAAAGCTTCAAAAGTTTCTTCATATTTATCTAATTTTAAAATGTTTGCCATATAATATTTAAAAGCACATTTATTATAATTGTTTAAACTACTATAAGATAAAGTTAAATTATTTTTTAAATATTCTTGTAAATCTAATGGATTAATACCCTTAAAAGTATTATCATAAGTATTATAAGGAATATCTAAATTATTTTTTAAAGCAAAATACATGGGACTAGTACTATTATAAAGACGATAATCATCTTCTAAGGTAGCAAGACGAATTTGATCATATTCCTTGGAATAACTTACTAAATAATCATCTGTAATTTTTTGAACATTTAAATTTAATTCATTAATTAAAGGTGATGGATAATATTCTTTTTTATTATCTTTTAATTTATAAGAAATAACTAAATTATTTAAAGTATTTAATTTATGAATGGTATAGGCTTTTATTTGTTTATTTTGGTTTATAGTACTATCCATATTTAAAATAGGTCGTAAATTATCGGTAATATATTCTTCATCTTTTAAGGTTTCGGGAATAAAACCGGCATTAAAATTCATTAAGAAAATATAATCATCAGGATTTAGATAATCATAGATATTTTTTATTTCCACATATCTTTTCCATTTATAATTATCTATTTTAGTTTGTTTAAGTTCATGTATTACTAATTCTTTTAAAATATTTTCATCACTCACAAAAGTATATTTATTTAAAATATTAATTATTTTTTCCGTTAAAGGATTATCTTCTGGGAGAGTATCAATATGGGGAAAATTATTTAAAAATTCTTTAGTTAAAGGATTACTCATTAAATTATTACTAGAAGGTATTTTTATTGGAATATTAAATAAATCAAAAGTAAATTTTAATTCATTGTAATAGTCTTCATTAACATTGACTAGTTTGATATTTTCAATATTTATACCATTAGTTAGTAATTCCGCAATTTTTTTAGCTACATAAAAACATTCATCTTTTAAAGTGAAAAACTCTAAAACATTTTTATCATTGCTTACTTCATTTTCTTTATAATAAATAGCATTTAATTTATCTAAAGCATTTTTAAGATAATTTTCTAAATAAGGATAACCATACACTATAATTTGTTTATTTTGTAAATAAGAAGAAAATAAAGGATTATAAATTAATAAATTATTTCCTTTTAATTCATTTTTTATCTTCTGTAAAAATTCTAACTTGGGATGGTCATAGTTAGCATTATCTTCGATATAATATAAATTTTCTAAATACATTTTAGCAACATCTATTTTAAAATGATATTTACTAATTAAATAACTAATGGCTTCTTCAT
>CANQHT010000013.1 GCA_947623705.1 uncultured Bacilli bacterium | reverse complement strand
TTAGATGAAAATAATATAAATAGTCTAGATAAAGATTTTGACTTTATTATTGATGCTTGTGACACTTTAAAAACTAAGTTAGAATTAATAAAGTTTGCAAATACTAATCATATTAAAATAATTACCTCTTTAGGTATGGGTAATAGAGTAGATGCGAGTAAAGTTAAGATAACGACATTAGATAAAACTAGTAATGATCCTTTAGCTAAAAGATTAAGAAAGTTAGTTAAAGAAAATAAGATAAATGGAAAAATTAAAGTCGTCTTTAGTGAAGAATTACCGGTTAAAAAAGGAACAGTAAGTTCAATTGTTACTGTTCCCGGAACGGCTGGTTTATTAATTGTCAGTTATATTATAAATGAGATAATTAATTTAAATTAGTTATCTTTTTTCATGTCATTATGAACCTTATTTAAGTTCATTTCAACTAAATTATTTTTTGGTTTATAATAAACCGTATCTTTTATATTATCGGGTAAGTATTGTTGTTTAACCCAGTCATGCGGATAGTTATGAGGATACAAATAGTTAGGATTACCATTTTTAATATGAGCGGGTACATTACCTGTACTACCTTTATTAATATCATTTAAAGCATTGTCTATCGCCATTATGGCACTGTTACTTTTAGGAGATAAAGCCATTTCAATCGCAATCTCGGCAAGGGGAATTCTTGCTTCCGGTAATCCAACCCGTTCCGCAGCATTAATCGCCGCATCTAATCTGGGACCAATCCCAGGGTTAGCCAGGCCAATATCTTCATAAGCAATAACGGAAAGTCTTCTATAAATACTATCTAAATCTTCCACGGCAATTAATCTGGCTAAATAATGGATGGTGGCATCGACATCACTACCGCGAATAGATTTTTGTAAAGCACTTAAAACATCATAATGCCCATCTTCATTTTTATCATGAAAGAAAACGGGTTTACTATTAATATTTTTTAAATCATCTAAAGTTATCTCATGATTAGTTTTAGCATAGTAGGCAACTTCTAATAAGTTAAGAGCACATCTTACATCACCACTTGATACTGTACTTATATATTCTAAGGCTTGATTATTTATTTTGATACCATCTAATTTTTTAGTAGCTTTTTTTAATATTTTTAAAATGTCTGCAATCGTTAATTCTTTTAATTCAAATATTTGAACTCTACTTCTAATCGCCGGATTAATCTTATGATAAGGATTACTAGTAGTAAGACCAATTAAAATAATGGTTCCTTTTTCTAAGTGGGGAAGCAGGATATCTTGTTTATCTTTATTCATCCGATGAATTTCATCGATAACTAAAATAATATCGCCATAAAATTTGGCTTCTTCAATCGCCATTTCAAAATCTTCTTTTTTACTGGTGGTGGCATTTAAAAATTTAGTCCGAAGACCTAACTCATTACTAATCGCACTCGCAATACTTGTTTTCCCAATTCCTGGTTTACCATATAAAATCATGGAAAATAATTTCTTATTCTTAACTAAATTAGTTAATATTTTATCTTTCCCAATTAAATGATCTTGACCCACAATATCATCTAATTTTTGAGGTCGTAATTTATCCGCTAATAATTCCATATACATCACATATTTATTATACCATAAAGTCTTAAATTAATGATATAATATTCCTAAGGAAGATGATTCAAATGAAGGAAGAATTAGAAAAAGATGTTCAAAAATATTTAGATTATTTAAAATATGAAAGAAAGTTATCTAATAATACTTATGAATCATATCGTTTTAATTTAATTAAAATTCAAAATACTATAAAAAAGAGTTTACTTGCTTTAACAGAAGATGATATAAGAGAGTTTTTATATCATGATCAGTCTAATAGTACCACTAAAGCCCATTATTTAACTGTTTTAAGAAGTATGTATGCTTATTTAGAAGAAAACAAGATTATTAGTAAGAATCCCACGATTAATATTAAAATGCCAAAACTAGCCAAAAGATTACCGAAATATTTAACAGTTGAAGAAGTAGATAAATTATTAGATGTTAGTTTAACTAAACCCATTGATTATCGTAATAAAGCCATGTTAGAATTATTATATGGGACTGGTATTAGAATTAGTGAATTACTTAATTTAAAACTCGCAAATTATAATGAACCCGGTGCCTTTATTAAAGTAATGGGGAAGGGGAGTAAAGAACGGATTATTCCTGTAGGGGATATTACAATGCGATATTTAAATCTTTATTTAAAAGAATATCGGAGTTTTATTTTAAAAACTAAAGAGTCAGAATATATATTTGTAAATTATAATGGAGCAAAAATGTCTAGACAAGGTTTTTTTAAGATACTTAAACATCAATGTGATATAAGTGGTATTAATAAAGAAATATCACCCCATGTATTAAGACATTCATTTGCTACACATCTATTAAATAATGGGGCAGATTTAAGAATTATTCAAGAACTTTTAGGTCACGAAAATTTATCAACTACGGAAATATATTCTCATATATCTAATGAAAAAATAAAGAAGGATTATCAAAACAGTCATCCGCATTTTAAGGCAAAAGAAAAGGAAGAAACTAAATCGTCTTCCCAAGAATAATAATTATTTACCTTCGTTGTTACGAGCTCTATTATTATTTCTAGAACTTCTATTATTTTCTTTTTGATTTGAACGTTGATTATTACTTCTGTTGTTATTTCTACTAGAATTATTATTTCTATTACTCATTTTTCTTCCCTCCTAATAGTATTATGGCAAAATATTAATATTTAATACTTCGTAAATATTACTTTTTTTGGCAATAAATGGCTTGGTAATTTATAGTAAAAAGTGATTAATTAGAATAAGAATAATTCCAATAATTAAACCTAAATAAATGAATTTATTTTGTTTATAAGACAAGGCTTTAGGAAGCATTTCTTCAATGGCTAAAGTAATCATGATACCGGCGACTAAAAGAAGGATGGTACTGATCATAACGTCAGTTATATAACGTTTTAAAAAGATATAAGCAAGAAGAGCTCCGAGTGGTTCTGCAAGACCTGATAAGAATGTATTTAATAAAGCTTTTTTCTTCGAATGAGTTGAATAATACAAAGGAACAGCAATGGATATACCTTCGGGAATATTATGAAACATAATGGCTAACGATAATTTAAGACCTAAAGATTTGTCTTGAACACTTCCCATAAAGGTAGCTATTCCTTCGGGAAAGTTATGCAGCATTAAAGCAAGCATACTTAAGATACCTAATTTATACAAAGAATTAGCATCTTGCTTATCCATTAATTTATTGATGATTAAAACTAATATTGCCCCGATTATAAAGGAAATAAAAGCAATAAATAAAGTTTTAGATATTTGATAATTAAGTAATAGATTAAAAAATGAAGTGGGAATTAAATCTGTAATACTAATACCGATCATAATAGCTATAGAAAAAGATAAACAAAAAGTAATAAACTTATTTATTTTATTTTCTCTTATTGGAAAAAAGATGATAATACCACCGAGTAGGGTAGACATTCCAGCCATTGTCGATATTAAAAAAGCATTTAATGTAGTCATTATAGAAACACCCAATTAAATATATGTGAAAGAGTTAGTAAATATTTGTAAATTAAATAGATTTATGACTAGGCAAATTATTATTTTAATGATATTCTTAATATAAGAAAAGATAAATAAAGAAGAGTAGGGATCTAATAAAAGATAAATAATTCCAATTTCAAAAAAGAAGTTTTGGTTAACATAACGTACATTATGCAAAACGAATAAAATTGTTATAAATGCCCATAAATACTTGCTTTTTAGTGCGTTAATATTACTTACACTATTCATATTATGTAAATTATTTTAGCAACAAAAATAAATTCAAAAATTATTTTTTACTCAAAAGCCTAATTTTAAAATACTCACAAGCAAGTACGTATATATATCCTTATTAAAATATTAATATAAGGATTATACGCGTATTATATCCTATTATTATATATTATATAAGGATATATATACGTACGTGAGAATAGAGTAGTTTGCCAAAAGAAAAAGAGTAGTTACACTCTTTTATTTATTTTACTAATTCAGTACTAACCCAATAATAAGTACCATCTTTAGCTTTTTTAAAGGTATGCTTATACTTTGTTGCATATTTTTCCATGAATTTAAAATCCATTTTATCTTCTTTATAGTTATTAGTACACTCTTTATTAATTGCTTGAGTAGTGTAGTTTTGATAGCAATTATTATCTATTGTTTTAACAAAGTAGTCATATAAGTAGATCTCACTACCCTTCTTTATCGCTTCATTTAATACCCGATATATTGTCGCCTCTCTACCATAAGTATAAGTAAATTGTTCAGATAAACCACAATAATATTTATCATCTTTTAAATAACAAATATGGGTATCATCCGCTCTAAATTCTTGATTATTTTCAATATCTTTACCAAATATTTTCTTATAAGTGCTATCAATAACATCTTTATCAATAATGCTTACTTGACATTCATCAGTATCTTCTGTAATTCTAAAAGTCATATCATAATCATTTTTACATACTTCACTCTTCTTATCTACTCTCTTCAATGTTTCTGTTTTAACATTTTTTAGATTACTTTTATGATATGCAAGACATAATCTATTATCAGATGAAATGTTATCATAATTCATTGTCTTATCAGAGTAAGTAAACAAACCATTACAATTATTTAAATCATCAGTACTAAAATAATCATGTAATTCCGTAACAAGTTTAGATTCTGTATTTAAATTACGCCCTCTTACAATATTCGAAATTATTAAGAATAAAGTTAAACCAATAAGTAAGATAATTAGAATCGTTAATACTTTATCTTCTAATAATCTAGCTTTAAGACTTTTTTTAGTTTTAATTTTAGTATTTTCACTATCTTTTTTTACTACTTTGTCTTTACTTACTACTTTAGCATTTTTAGTATACTTTTTATTTTTTTCTTTAGTATCACTTTTTTTCATTTAAACTACCCTTCTTTATGCTTTCCTTGATTCAATTTCGGCAATTTTTTCAAATACTTCAGCCGCATTCTTTTCATTTATTTCACTATAACCAAGTTCTTTTAAAGCTTGAATTCTTGTTGTAATAAGTTGTTGGGTTCGACTTAATTTTTCTTCCTTTTTAGCCTCTAATTCCATAACAAATCTTTTTCTGTTTTCCATAACTTTACTTTTGCTGGCTCCCCCATTGTTATATAGATTTAAAGCAGCATATAAAATACTTTCAAAAATATATTGTTTATCTTCATTAAAAGCATACTCTTCCGGTCCAATAAAACCATTTGTCTTGGCAAAATACGCTAAAATATATTTTGTTTCTGCCACATTATCCATTGATTGTAAGAAGTTATATAAATATTTAATGGCATAGAAATCATTGCCTTTATTTTCTTCTAATTTTTCTTTTAGTAAGAAAACTATATCATTAAGTAATGTTCTACTTTCTTTATCTAAACCTTTAAGATCTAAATAATTTTCAAATTCATTACCATTTTTAACACCAACATTTAATCTCTTTTCGACATTCATTAAATATTCCGTATTAACTTTAACTTTGGCAATTTCTTCTTTACTACCATCTTTTAAATCCAATAGTTGTAATAAAAGTATTTTCTTTTCTTTGGGCCATTTATCTAAGCTATCAAAGCTTAAATAATTATAAACCATTTGTCTAGACACACCTAAGTACTTTGAAAGTCTTACTTTAGAAACCCCTAATTCTTGTAATAAATCATTTAACTTATCCATGACATCCACTACTTTCTACTATTTACAATATAATTATATATAACTTAACACTTACTTGTCAACTACAAATTTGTTTTTCTTGCAAATCGCGCCGAGTTATGATATACAATTTTTTCTTTTTATAAAAGCAATAAAATATATCTTGGGGTGCTAAATCTTTTTTCATTAAAATACTTTCTAACCAACTTTCATTTTTATGAATATACTTTAAGGCTTTATATTGAATACTACCATCTAAAATTAAAGGCATTGGATAACTGGATGGGGTTTTAAATAAATTATATTTAAAAATCGATAATTTACCATTCGGTTCTAGAAAAGCATACTCGACTTCATCAATATTTTTTATTTCTTTTTGCCTTAAACTAAGTAAAAGATTATCCATACTATATCTTTGTTTAACCATCTCATGATAGTTTATTTTCCCATTACAAATAATAAGCGAAGGTTTACCATCAAAGAAAGTTCTAACTACCCGAGATTTTATGGAAACATAGGCTAAAAGAATTTCTAAAAGTACTAAAAGAGTAATCGGCGCAATAGTTAAAATAATACTATCTTCAATATTTTCAATCGATATCGCAATTAATTCCGCAATTAAAATGGAGACAATTAAGTCGATAACTCCTAATTGGCCTATTTCTCTTTTTCCCATAATTCTGAAACAAAGCATAACAAAAAAATAAAAGAAGGTCGTTCTAAATATTACTTGTAATAATTCCATCTATATCACCTAAATTTATTATGGTTTTATTCATATATTTTTAATCACTTTATTATAATTTAGTAGGTGATTATTATAAAAAATCTAATTTATTATGGTAAATTTGTAAGTATTTTCTTAATTGTTGAACTCATTTTGACATTTATTACAAGTCTTTTAAATCTTTTAGGTTTAAATAGTGGGATTACAACGATTATTATGTTTGTCTCTAATATCATACTCTTCTTTATACTTAGTTTCTATAATGCTTTTAAAAAGCAAAAGAAAGGTTTAATTGAAGGTTTAATTTTAGGTGCGATTTTTCTTCTTTTAATGGTTTTAATTAAGATAATTCTCTTTAATAGTGGTTTTCATATTTCTACTTTAATCTATTATTTAATCTTACTTATAACGAGTACTTTAGGTGGTATGATCGGCGTCAATAAAAAAAGCGAGTAATCCTACTCTACTTCAATAAATTTAAAATCGGTTTTATTTCTTAAGACATAAGAATTTTCATTATAGTATTCTTTGGTTACCGGATTACTTATTTCTTCTAAGTAATCTTTTTCATATAATTCTTTTAAAGTGATTTCATTCTCTGGACATTTTTCATCATAAAAACATTGTTCCGCCCTACTTATGATTTTACCTTCTACGACCCGATATAAATTATCATTATGATTTTTTATTACTTTATAAAATGTCGGTATAGTTAAAAGTAAAATAATACTTATAATTGTCGTTATTACTGTAATTCTACTTATATTCATAATTCTCTCCATAATAATCTAAGATAAATCTATCTCGAAATTCTTCTAAAGTATCATCTGCAATGTGACTTCTAATCTCGGCCATTAAATTGGTTAAAAAAGTAATATTGTGAATGGATAAAAGACGAGCTCCAAAAGTTTCATCGGCGGTAATTAAATGTCTAATATAGGCCTTGGTATAATGTTTACAAGCATAGCATTCACAACCATCTTCCACTGGTGTAAAGTCTTCTTTATATTTACTATTTTTTATATTGATTTTCCCGTGTTTGGTATAAGCATGACCATGACGAGCAAGTCTAGTAGGAGAAACGCAATCAAATAAATCGATACCCCGCATAACATTTTCAATTAAATCGATTGGATCTCCTACTCCCATTAAATATCTTAATTTATCTTCGGGTAAATATTTAGTGGCATAGCCCACCATTTTATACATTGTTTTTTTATCTTCCCCAACACTGGTACCTCCAACGGAATAGCCATCAAAGTCCATCTTAATGAGTTCTTCGGCACAATGGCGCCGTAAATCTTCATATTCCCCACCTTGAACAATTCCAAAAAGCATTTGACTCTTACTATTAAATACTTTTTTACCTCTTCTCGCCCAATTTAGAGTTCTTTCGACACTATCTTTACAATAATCATAAGTACTAGGCCACTTAACACATTCATCAAAACTCATCACGATATCACTACCTAATTTCATTTGAATATCGATAGATTTTTCGGGAGTTAAAAATAATTTATCGCCATTTTCATGATTTTTAAAATGGACTCCTTCTTCAGTAATATCCTTTGGTTTAGCTAGACTAAATACTTGATAACCACCAGAATCCGTTAAAATTGGTCCATCATAATTCATAAATTTATGTAAACCCCCAGCCTTCGCAACAATATCTTCTCCCGGACGAAGCCATAAATGATAAGTATTGGCTAATATAATTCCACAACCGATTGTCTTTATTTCCTCAGGAGATAATGTCTTAACTGTCGCATTAGTTCCCACTGGCATAAACATCGGCGTAGCATATTTTTTACCATTATAAGTAAATTCTCCTAAACGGGCCATGTTCTTTTTAGATTTTTGTTTTAAGGTATATTCTAATTTCATTTAAAACCACCTATCTGATTACTAGTAAATTATAACAAAACTTGACAAAATATACAAGGTTTGCTAAAATATTTAACTAGTTTGTGAAAGGGGAAAATAATTTATGAAAGCAAGAACTAAATACACCACTGTCGAAAGTTATCGAAAACAAAATAAAAGATTTATCAGTGGGGATAAAAATTATAGTAAAGAAATTATTAATAAATTATATTGTTCTTTAAAGTTTAATAAATTTACTAATATTTCTAAAGAAAGAATGGCTGAAATTGATATTCTAGCTACCTCCTGGAGAGAAAGTTTAAGAAATCACTTTGTTAATACACCATCAGTAATGACAAATATTGCTAATCAATTAATCGCCTCTCGGCAAAAATTTAATCTAGCAAATGATGATGAAGCATTATACTTTTATGTTAAAGTAGTTGATCCAAAATTTAAGTTTTTAGAATTATCGCAAATTGCCAAAGATAAAAAAGAATTAGCTACTTTACAAATTAAACAATTTGGTATTTATGATAATGTAATTGTCTATATAGAAGAAAATTTAGATAGAAGATTACAAGAATTAGAACAAACGCAAAATGAAGAAAGATAAAGTTCAGATTTAAAACTTTATCTTTTTTATTTAATAAACATCGCATCCCCAAAGGAAAAGAAACGATAATCATTTTGTTTGGCTATTTCATAGGCATTTAAAATATATTCCCGTTTGGCAAGAGCACTAACGAGCATTAAAAGCGTACTTTTTGGTAAATGAAAATTGGTAATTAATCCATCAATCGCCATAAATTCAAAACCAGGATAAATAAAGATATCGGTATTCCCACAGCATTCTTTAAAAGTATGATATTTATGCATAACTGTTTCTAAAACTCTCGTACTAGTTGTTCCCACAGCATAAATCTTTCTGCCTTCCTCTTTCGCTTTATTTAGGGCATTTGCTACTTCTTTAGTCATTTCATAGTATTCCGAATGCATATGATGATCTTTAATATTATCTACTTCAACTGGTCTAAATGTTCCTAAACCGACATGTAAAGTAACATAATGAATTTCAACACCCATATTTTTTAGTTCCGTAAGAAGTTCTTTGGTAAAATGTAATCCCGCAGTAGGAGCTGCCGCACTTCCTAAAGTTTTGGCATATACGGTTTGATAACGATTTTGATCTTTTAATGATTCATGAATATAAGGTGGCAAAGGCATTAAACCTAAATCTTCAATTATTTCTAAGAAAATACCTTGATAGTGAAATTCAACTCTTACTATCCCCTCTTCTAATTTTTCTTTAACTTCACATTCTAACTTATCGCTAAACTTTATTTTAGTTCCAATATGTAATCTTTTCGCCGGTTTTGCTAAACATTCCCACTTATCTCCTTCAATATTTTTTAATAAAAGAATTTCAATGTGGGCTTTAGTATCTATTTTTTCACCCAGTAATCTCGCTGGTAAAACTTTGGTATTATTTAAAACTAAAACATCACCTTTATGTAAATATTCTTTAATATTATAAAAGTGATCATGAGAAACATTACCATTTTCTTTATCTAAAAGCATAAGTTTTGAAGAACTCCGATTTGGAAGAGGACTTTGGGCAATAAACTTTTCATCTAATTCATAATCATAATCATTTATATTCATTTAGGACATCACCAAAAAATATTATAAATAAAAAAGGACTAAATGTCCATATTATCTTTCTATTGATTTTACATAGTAAGGATTAGGATATTCAAAAATATAAAAATATTCCGCTCCTTCTTCAATTAAAATATCATCATAATCATAATTTTGACGCCATCCTAATTTTTTAGCAACTTTTAAAGACTTTTCATTATGAGGATTAATATTTATTAAAAATTTTTCACTACTATTAAATAAATTACCAAACTTTTCAATAAACATTTGAGTAGCCATACTAGCATAATTATGCCCTCTATAATCTGGAAATATATAGATTTCTAAAGAGGTTTGTCCTATGAATGGAACGGTTTTAATAATACCAATAATTGTATTATCTAAATATATTCCTACCATAGTATCAGAAAATGATTGAAAATTAACATAATTACTTCGATTATTTACTATATTTTCTTGATATTCTTTATTTATTATATCTTTTACTTGTTTAAATTCTTCTTCAGTTAAATACTTTAAATTCATTTTATTTAACACTTTCTAATTCGCTTTTTACTATCTCATATACTTCCTCGGAAATAGTTGCAATATCTTTTAAATTACCATCTTTTACACATTCAATTTTTGTAAAATTATATAATTCCGTCATTTCTAAATACGCATTCTCGGCATTAATTAAATTGGCCATTGACTTTTCGTGTTCATCAAGTTCCGTCCGATTATTTTGCAAACGTTTAGTATATTCATAAGGCATATGTAAAAATATTTTAATATCTGGTCTTGGTAACCCAAGTAAATCATATTCTAAGGCTTCAATCCATTTAAACATTTTAGTTCTTTCTTCTTTATCTTTAATTTTCCCGGCTTGATGGGCCATATTAGAAGTTGTATAACGATCTAAGATAACAATATAATCTTTTTCTAAATAATTATTAATCATATCTAAATTATATAAACGATCGGCCGCATAATATAAAGAAGCTACTTTAGGAGGTACATTATTAGCACCTTCCTTAAACCAACATTCAGATATACTTGGTTTACCTAAATAAGGACCACCGACAATCTTACCTGTAGGACTATCATATACCGGAAAAGAAACAATAACAACATTCTTCCCGTCTTTCTCTAATCTTTCTTTTAACATTTTACTTTGGGTATTTTTCCCAGAACAATCAGTACCTTCAATAACAATTAATTTTTTCATCTTTCACTCCTTAATAATAGTGCCAATACTTTCGTCCTTTAATATATCCAGTATTTTAGGATATTCTTGGAAATTCATCACAATAATTTTCCTTTGCTTTTCTTGACAATCTAGGACCGCATTTAAATCCATTACTTGTAAATTATTATTAATAACTTCATCATAAGTTAATGTAGTATATTTATGAGCATCAGGATTTTTTCTTGGATCACTATCATAAACTCCATCAACATTAGTCATTTTAATAATTAAATCGGCTTTTATTTTATCACTAGCAAGGATGACTCCAGAATCGGTTGAATAACCACTTTTACCAATACCACCACCAAAAATTATAATATGGTCATTACTTAAATCCAAAATTTCTTCATCGGTATAATTTGGAATTAAATTAGAAAAATTAAATGGCGTTACAACAACACTGGGAATATTATTTTTCTCTAAATAATTATGTAAATATAAGGCATTCATAACGGATGCTAACATCCCAATTGTATCAGCAGTTACCGGATTCATCTCTTGGTGTTCTCTACCTCTAAAAAGATTACCTCCTCCAATAACGATAGCAATATGATGATTATCACTCTTTAAAATATTAATTGTTTCATAAATCATTTGTAACTTGTTATCAGATACTGTTTCGGTGTCTTTTAAAGCTTCCCCACTAATTTTTAAAACAATTCGACTCATTTTAATTTCCTTTCATATATGGTAAAAGCATACTTAATGCCATTTTCTTCTAATTCTTCAATTATCTTTTTATTCCAATCATTTTGATCTATTTTGGGAAAATAAACATCGGCATCCTGACTATCTTCTATTTCCGTTAAATACATTTTATCAGCGATGGAATAAAAGGCTTGATATAAAGAAGCCCCACCAATTATAAATATTTCTTCCCGAGTATTTAATAAATCCTTCTTAAGTTTATCTAAAGAATCATAAATAATAATATTTTCATCATTAATTAATTCTTTATGCGTTGTAAGAACAATATTAGTGCGCTTTGGAAGAGGTGAACCAATTGAAAGATAAGTATTTAAGCCCATAACTACTCGATGATTTAAAGTAGTCTCTTTAAAATAAGCTGAATCCTTTTTTAAATGCCAAATTAACGCATTATCTTTACCTAATTCATTATTTTTTCCAATTGCAGCAATTAAAGAAATCATACAGCCACATCCATCTTTATTTTACCTAGATGTTCATAATTAATTAATTTAATATCTTTTAATTCTTTCGAATTATCAAATTTAAAGAAATCTTTTATTTCAGGATTAATCCACAATTCAGGGGCTTTAAAATCGCCCATCTCATGGTATCTTCTAATTTGTTCTTTAATGCCATCAATTTGATTCACATAGATATGGACATCTTTGGCATTATAATATAATTTGCCGACCTTTAATCCGGTAACTTGGGCAAACAAATGGACTAAAACGGCATATTGAGTAACATTAAAAGGCATTCCTAGACCAACATCATTACTTCGACAGGTAACAATACAATTAAGTTTTCCATCCGTAACATCCCACATGGTATTCCAAACACAAGAAGGTAAAACGGCGGTTTTTAAATAATCATTTTGCCATAAACTCATAACCATTCTTCGATCATTTGGATTTTCTTTCAACTGTTTAATTAAATTATCCGATAAATTGAATTTATTCACGATATAGCCATAAGCCGTCCCAATTGTATGGGCATATTCTTTTGGAAATACGCGATCTTGATAATGACCATCTTCATCTATTTCCCATTCATTCCAAATTTTAACACCTCGTTCTTGTAACCATCTCACATCATTGCTTTTGGCTTGATAAAACCATAATATTTCTAAAACGGCAGATTTAAAAGCCACAAATTTCGTTGTTAAAATTGGAAATTCTTCTTCTAAATCAAATTCAAAGGATTTAAAAGGTAATTTAATAGTATCGATACCCGTTCTATTAGTAACTTTTGTTCCTTTTTCTAAAATTTCTTCACATAATTCAATATATTTTTGATCCCACTTCGACATATTTGGACTCCTAATAATCTAAAGGATGCTTTTTGGTAAGACATAGAACTTCCTTACTTAATTCATCTAATACTTTTTCATCATTTTTATTTTTTAAAGCCTTATCAATAATATGAGCAACTTCTCTAAATTCATCTTCATTAAAGCCTCTTGTTGTCATGGCTGGGGAACCAATCCGAATACCACTTGTAACCATCGCAGATTCGGTTTCATTTGGAATAGTATTTTTATTCACGGTAATATGAATTTTATCAAGTAAAGTTTCGGCTTCTTTACCAGTTACACCGGCACTACTTTTAACATCTAAAAGGATTAAATGATTATCAGTTCCCCCACTTATAACATGATAACCCATTTTAATAAATTCATCACTCATCGCTTTAATATTTTTGACTACATTCCCAATATAAGTTTTAAATTCTGGTTGCAATGCTTCATAAAAACTTTGGGCTTTGGCTCCAATAACATGCATTAAAGGACCACCTTGGATTCCCGGAAAAACAACTTTATTAATCTTTTTTGCTATTTCTTCATTATTAGTAAGAATTATGCCTCCTCTTGGGCCTCTTAAAGTTTTATGCGTAGTTGAGGTTACAACATCGGCATAAGGAACAGGTGATGGATGAAAACCAGTCGCTACTAAACCGGCAATATGGGCCATATCGACAAACATATAAGCTCCAACTTCATCACATATTTCTCTGATCTTTTTAAAATCTATTATTCTTGAATAAGCAGAAGCGCCCGCAATAATCATTTTGGGTTTTTCTTTTAAAGCTAACTCTCTTAAAGCATCATAATCTAGCATTTCGGTTTTTGGGTCTAAATCATAACTAACAATTTCATAATCAATACCACTAAAGTTTAATTTATGACCATGTGTTAAATGACCACCATTACTTAAATTCATACCCATAACTTTATCGCCGTGATTAAGTAAAGCCCGATAAACTGCCATATTAGCACTAGAACCACTATGGGGTTGCACATTCGCATATTTACAGCCAAATAATTCTTTTAAATGCTCAATAGCTCTCGTTTCAAACATATCGATGTATTCACAACCACCATAATATCTTTTACCAGAATAACCTTCGGCATATTTATTCGTTAAAATACTACCTTGAATCTTTAAAACATCTTTTGAAACATAATTCTCTGATGCAATTAATTCAATATTTTCTTCTTGTCTTTTTCTTTCTGCTTTTAAGGCATCTTCTAAATACTTCTCCATTATTACCTCTCCTTTTCCAAAGTATCTAATATATTTTCAAAAATCATTGCAATTGTCATTGGGCCAACTCCCCCAGGTACTGGTGCCACATAGCCAGCTTTTTCATAAACTGATTCTTTATCGACATCCCCAACTACTTTACCATCTACCCTGGATATTCCAACATCTATAACGATGGCATCTTCTTTAATCATTTCACCTGTAATAAAGCCCGGTTTTCCTACTGCACTTACGACAATGTCAGCATTTTTCGTATGAAAATCTAAATTTTTAGTTTTGGAATGACACATCGTAACAGTTGCTCCTTCACTTATAAATAAATGAAATAAAGGTTTACCAACAATAATTGTACTATTAATGATACAGACATTTTTACCAACTAAATCAATATTATAATGTTTTAATAATTTAATAATTCCTCTTGGCGTACATGAAACATGATAGGGAATATTTTGCACTAAATTACCTAAAGAACCCTTAGCAAAACCATCGACATCTTTTTCTTCTGATATAGCATTAAAACATTTTAAAATATCAATTTGACTTGGCGTTGGACTTTGAAGTAATATGCCTTTTATTTTAGGATCCTTATTTAACTTAGCAATTAAATCTAAAACTTCTTTTTCTTCAGTATTTTCATCTAAATGATATAAATAAGGGGTAATGCCTACTTCCTTACATTTTTTTAATTTACTATTCACATAAATTTCACTCGCACTATTATTACCAACCCAAATGATAGCAAAGCCAATTTCTTCAGGGTATTTTGCTAATTTTTCTTTATATTCTTGAATTAATTCTTCACTATATTTTTTTCCATCTAAAATAGTCATTTTAATTCTCCTTAAATAAGCCAACATTATAGGAATAACCTAAAGCTTCATAGGCTTTTTCCGTTGCCACTCTTCCCCGATTAGTTCTTTTAATAAATCCTTCTTGTAATAAATATGGCTCTACAACATCTTCTACCGTTGTAACTTCTTCGCCAATCGATGTGGCAATCGTTTCGACCCCTACAGGACCCCCATTAAATTTTTCAATTAAACTCGTTAAATATTCTCTATCGATACTATCTAACCCGGAATCATCTACATGTAATCTCGCTAAGGCTTTCTTAGTAATATCCATATCAATTACACCGGTTCCTTCAACTAAAGCAAAATCACGGACTCTTCTAAATAAGCGATTGGCTACTCTTGGGGTTTTTCGACTTCTTTTGGCGAGTTCCATTGCCGCATCTTCATTGACATTAATTGAAAATACTCGGCCACTTCGCATAACAATATCTTTTAATTCATCAAAAGTATAATATTCGAGTTTTGCCACAATTCCAAAACGGTCTCTTAAGGGACTAGATAAATCACCAGCCCGAGTTGTAGCACCAACTAAAGTAAAAGGCGGTAAATTTATTTTGATACTCTTACTTTTGCCTTCGCCACCCCCGATAACTAAATCAATTTCAAAATCTTCCATGGCCGGATATAAAATTTCTTCGATATAAGAAGGCATCCGGTGTATTTCATCAATAAATAAGACATCACCAGGCTCTAAATTAGATAGAATAGCGGCTAAATCACCGGATTTTTCAATCGATGGACCACTTGCCGTTCTTAAAGTTGAACCAAGTTCATTGGCAATAATATGGGCAAGAGTGGTTTTACCGAGTCCCGGAGGACCATACAAAAGCACATGATCTAATGGTTCATTACGCATTTTAGCTGCTTTAATAAAAACCCGTAAATTTTCTTTAATTTCATTTTGTCCCACATATTCATCTAAATTATCGGGCCGAATATTTTCTTCAAATATATCTTCTTTTAATTCTTCGGTACTTAAAATTCTATCCATTTAAAACCCTCCTCTACTATTTTAATAATTGTTTTAACGCATCCTTTACTTGACTTTCTAAATCTAAAGAAGTATCTATTAAAGGAATAACTTTTTTAATTTCACTATTTTTATAACCTAAATTTTCTAGAACACTTATTAACTCATCCATTGTGTCATCTGCAATTTCTTCATTGCCTTCTGCAAATACTTTACCTTTTAAGTCTAAAATTATTTGGCGCGCTAATTTTTCCCCAATTTTTGGGAATTTAGTTAAGTATAATATATTTTCTTTATTAATGGCATCCACAACACCTTTAATTGAACCAGTGGCAAAAATACCAGATGCTACTTTTGGTCCCATTCCTTTAACATTAATAAGACGCATAAATAAATTTAATTCTTCTTTAGTTTTAAAACCATATAAAGAATATTCATCTTCTCTGATATGATTATATAAATAAACTTTAGCATTTTTTCCTTCTTCATAACTAAAAGGATTAGGTACAAAAACGTGAAAACCAATGCCATTAACATCAATATCGACGCTATCAGAATTAATATTATCAATAACACCATTTAAGTAACTATACATAACTATCACCTATTAAAATTATACAATAAATTTTTCGATTACAAAATGTTTTTTAACAAAATAAAAAAACATTATTTAAATCTTCCGATTTTATAATGCTTTTTAATGTCTATAATTTGACTGTCTAGTATTTGACACTTACTCTTTAAATTCAAAAATATAATCTAAGATTTGAACTTCGTCGCCTCTTTTAGCACCAAGTTTTTCGAGTTCATCTTCAACACCCATACCTTTAAGTTTCCGGGCAAATCTTAAGACCGCTTCATCTTCATTAAACTTTGTCATATTAAATAATTTTTCAATTTTTTCGCCCTTAATGACCCAAATACCATCAACTTTTTCGATAGTATAAGGCTTTTCATTTTTGAATGTAAAGACTAGATGACTTTCGAGTTCATTTTCACTATATAAATCTGTATTACTTATTTTATCTAATTCATCCGCAATAAATTTCAATAAATCTGCAATTCCCGTATTATTCATCGCACTAATCGGAAAAATTATTTTATCCGGATAAGCTTTTTTAAAGGTTTCTAAATTATTTTGAGCTTCTTCTAAATCCATTTTATTTGCCACAATTATTTCTTCTTTACTCGCAAGTTTTGCACTATATTTTTCAATTTCTTTTCTAATAACTTGATAATCTTCAATAGGATTATTACCTTCACTAGCTCCCATATCTAAAATATGACAGATAATTCTAGTGCGCATAGCGTGTTTTAAAAATTTATCTCCTAAACCAACACCTTCACTGGCTCCTGCAATTAAACCGGGTAAATCAGCCATGACGAATTCGCGATGGTCTTGCAATTTAACAACTCCTAAATTAGGAGTTAAAGTTGTAAAATGATAAGCCGCAATTTTTGGCTTACTATTACTAATTTGACTTAATAAAGTACTTTTACCAACGGAAGGAAGACCAACTAAACCAACATCCGCTAGCATTTTTAATTCACACTTAATGATTCTAACTTCTCCAGGTTCTCCTTTTTCACTAAACTTTGGGGCCGGATTATCGTGAGTAGCAAAAGATTTATTACCTTTGCCTCCTCTTCCGCCATGCGCAACAATAACTTTGCTATCTTCATGAGTTAAATCCGCTAAAACTAAATTAGTATCTAAATCAGTAATTGTTGTTCCTAAAGGCACTTTTATGATAATATCTTCAGCATTAGAGCCATATTTATTAGACCCCTTACCATTAACCCCTTTATTACCTTTAACTGTCTTTAAATATCTTAAATCAATTAAAGTTTTTAATCCCGGATCAACTTCAAAGATAATATCGGCACCTTTACCACCATTACCACCATCAGGTCCACCCATTGGTACAAATTTTTCTCTTCTAAAAGATGTACAACCATCTCCACCAGGACCCGCAATAACTTTAAGTGTAATTTCATCAACAAACATCAAAATCACCTCATATACAATAAAAAGTCCGCAAAATTGGACTTAGATTGCAAAAAATTGGTGTCCCCTTAGGGATTCGAACCCTAGACCCACTGATTAAGAGTCAGTTGCTCTACCAACTGAGCTAAGGAGACATATA
>CANQHT010000012.1 GCA_947623705.1 uncultured Bacilli bacterium | reverse complement strand
TTAGGCTTTTTTCGGGATTTTAACTTTTTTAATAAAACTCCCGTTTACTTCGGGAGCTTTCTTTAAAATCTAACGTTTTTTTTTTTATATTTTCGTTAATTTTGACAAATGTTTACACAATTAAAAAAGATGTATCGCTACACCTTATTTTTCTTCTTCTTGAATATTTAAAACATTTTCGCCTTTGTAATTACCACATTTAGTACATGCTCTATGAGGTCTAATTGAAGCACCACATTTAGGACAAGTAGTAACTGCTCCAGCTTCTTTTTTTAAATGAGTACGACGCATATTCTTTTTGGTTTTGCTTGTTCTTCTAAAAGGAACTGCCATAAACTAATCATCACCTTTCAATAAATCTTCTAGTTTTTTAAGTCTTGGGTCAACCCCTTCAACCTTACTATTATCATTTTTTAACTCCCAACCATTACCTTTAATGTTTGCATCCGAACATAAAGTATAACTAATCGGAACTTCCAATACAATATTTTGCCATAAAATTCGTTTTAAATCAAGTGTATTTTGCGTATTTTCATAACAATCTTGGTAATTTTCCATTAAATTATCTAAGTTTTCATCAATATTGATACTAAATTCATAAGGAATAGGATCTAAAGTAATGGAGTCTTCAATAAACATAGTACCCGAAAAAGTACATTCAAGTAGAATATCACTATTACTATTTTCATAAACTTTACCAGTAACTGAAGCATTCTTTAAATCAATAATTCTTTGATCTAATTCCGGATCTTTTTCTATCTTATAATTAATATCTATGTAATCTTTACTATTTAATTCATCTAAATTAATAAGCATTTTACCATCACCACCTTCATTATAACTTAATTAAACTAAATATTGCAACTAATTTAAGTAAATGATAAAATTTATTTAGGTGGTAATTAATGTATAAATTAAAATATTATTCTTTAACTAAAGAAGAAAAACAAGATTTAAAAGAAAAATTTTATCAAACAGATTTTGGTTCTTCAATGCGGGCTCGTTTAAATAGATTATTTATTATTGGTATTATGGCTTTCATGTTTAGTATTTTTATATTTGTAACCAATAATAATATTTGGGAAATAGTTATGGGTGTTATGCTTTTAATTGCTTCATTCACCTTTATAATTGGTAGTTTTAAAATAAGAGTTAAAAAATTAAATGATTATTTAGTTAAAAATGCTAAAAAGAAATAAAATTAACTTATTTCTTTTTTCTTATCATAAAATTAAAGTATGAAGGATTGGGCCAGAGATTTAAAACTATTACATGAAGAAGATATTATTTGGTATATCTATTTTTTTATTGTTCTTTTTGCTTTAATTGCGAATAGTTTTGAAGAAAAATATATCTATACCCAAAATAAAAGTGATAGGCAACAAGGAAGAAATATTAATATTGTTTTATTAATCACTGCTTTTATCATTTATTTATATTATGTCAAAATTGCGATGGAAGATGTGAATATTTCTAAGGTTAAAGATGGACGAAGACAAAGAGTGGCCTTGGAAAGATTAATTACTACTCTAGTCTTTCTTGTTGGGGGTGCCCTATCTATTTATACCGAACTTGATGATAATGCCGGTGATGTGGACTTAGCGATATTCTAACTAGCTTTATGGACAATTTCATTCGGTACTAAATCAATGCCTTTTAAATCCATTAATTCAGAAACACTCATAACTTGGTAACCTTTGCTATAAAGTATGGGTAATAATTCTTCAATAGCGGATACTGTACTATCATAAGAATCGTGAAATAAAATAATATCCCCATCTTTAATATTATTAATAACATAATTAATTAAATAATTACTATCCCGATAACGCCAGTCATTAGTATCTAAACTCCATAAAATAAAGGAAACATCAATTAAATCTAATTGACTTTTTTTAATTGAGCCATAAGGCGGTCTTAAAAGAGTTAGACTCCGATCAAAGACACTCATATATAAAGAATTCATTATTTCATAATCATTAATTATTTCGGTATCACTCATTTTACTCATATTTTGATGACTATAAGTATGACTACCTACTTCATTACCGGAATTTTTAATATTAATAAGTAAATCTTTATTAGCTTCTACTTTTTCCCCAACTACAAAGAAAGTAGCCCGGAAATGATTATCACTTAAATAATTTAATATTTTATTGGTTTTATTTTTATTGGGACTATCATCAAAAGTTATCGCCACACTTTTTTTCGCATTAGTATAATCATAACCCGATTCATTTACATAACTACTATCCAGTAAAACTGTAAAATTTATCGCATCTTTGATTTCATTATAATTAACTTTTAAATATAATACTTCATCTACTTTGGGAGTTATATCATAATTATTAAAATAAATTACTAATTCATTATCTCGTAATAAATAAGAACGATTGCCATCACTAGTTTTCAAAACATTACTTATAAATTTAGGATATTTTAAATCTAATAATTCATTTACCTTTGTATTATATTCTTCATACTTTTCTTCTTTTATTAAATCCGTAATTTGTAATTCTTTATCTGTGCCATATTCATAAATTCGACTTAAAAAGTTATCTTCATTATCTTTATATAAATAACTAGTAATACTTTTTTCAATTTCATTTTTCTCAACTAGAATATATTTATTATCATTTTCATAATAACAAAAATCGGCTTGAACAATATCTTCTCCCCTTTTAGAAAACACTTTAAAAGTAACTAAATTAACAACAACTAAAATAGCAATAATAATTTTTAAATATAACGCTTTATCTTTCATAATACATCATTTATAGTATGGCAGGTTTTTGAAATTTCATTTACTTTTTTTAAAAAATTTTTTATAATTTTATTAGGTGATAAGAAAATGCGTGTAGATAAAAAGAATTATTATTTAGATATGGCCGAAGTTGCTAGTGAAAGATGTACTTGTCTAAGAAAACATTGGGGTGCAGTTATCGTTAAAAATGATGAAATTATTGCAACCGGTTATAATGGAGCCCCAAGAGGTAGAAAGAACTGTCAAGATTTAAACTATTGTATAAGGGAAAAATTAAATATTCCGAGAGGAGAAAGATATGAATTATGTCGGAGTGTTCATGCCGAAGCCAATGCGATTATTTCGGCATCTAGAAGAGATTTAATTGATTCCACTTTATATCTTGCTGGGAAGAATGCCTCTGATAATACTTATGTTACTAATGCTCGTCCTTGTTCAATGTGTAAAAGAATGATTATTAATGCCGGTATTAAAGAAGTTGTTATTAGACAAAATAAAAAGGAATATGAAGTTATTCCGGTATCCGAATTTATCGAAAATGATGAATCACTTGAAGGTGTGATGGGTTATTAAGTCATTATTTAATGGCTTTTTTATTTTCTTAATATTCTTTTTTTATATTCTTCTCTAATAATTGGATGACCATTATGCCGCGTTTTATCAGCATATTCATTTTCAAAAGAGGTTAATATATCATCAATTGCCATAATATTTTCCATATCTAAATAGCCTTTTAATTTTTCATCAAGCATTTCACTAGTTATAGCTAAAAAACGATCTTTATCAAATTCTTCAATCGTATGCAAATATTGATGACTAGTCTCCCGATTTAAAATAACACCATTCCAATAATAATAGCCATCTTTAAGTCCAGCTTCCCCACAAAAACATCTTGGAATAATCAAATGATGATAAGATAAATCTTTATCTTTTAAAATGAAATAGCCCATAAAATCATATTGTAATTCTAAAATCATAAATTCTTTTAATAACTTAATTCCAGGCATTTTCATTCTATCACTTCACTACTTCTACTTTATTTATACCATTTTCTTGTAAAATTTAAAATAATTTAGACACAAAATTGACAAAATAATTTTAAAAAATTATAATAAAAAAGCATTGCTGCAAAAACAAATGTTTGATATAATACTTATGGATACATTTGAAAAATATCAGATGCTTTCCCTTTCGATTATTTTTTATATGAGAAAGGTGGTGGTTCATTATGACTAAGCGAGAAATTTCTCAATTTATTATAATACTATTATTATTCTTTATAGTTATCACCTTACTATTTAGATAATAAAAGCATCTGATTTCAACATTTGTTGATTTCGGATGCCAACCATAAAGGGATAACATCTGATTCCCACAATCAAATGTATCCTTTTTTATTTTATGTCAATTCCTTTGACATATTCAATATATCATAAAATATTATTTTTGACAAGTTGCTCTTTAATTTTTGCCATTATAAAACTCGAACCTTAATAGTTCGAGTTAAAATACAATTTGGTGCAGGTAAAGGGACTTGAACCCCCACGGATATTTCCACTAGATCCTAAGTCTAGCGCGTCTACCAATTCCGCCATACCTGCATAAATAAAATGGTGGACCTCGTAGGACTCGAACCTACGACCGCCCGGTTATGAGCCGGATGCTCTAACCAACTGAGCTAGAGGTCCACTTGCTTTTTAATTATACTATAATAATATTTAAACTTCAAGTAGTTTTATTCAAAAAAAGATACCTAGTAATCTAAGTATCTTCCCTTTTTATTCTTCTTAATGTTTATCATCTTGTAACATATTTAATAAATCAATTTTAAACATATCTTTTTGAGCATTGGCTTTGGAAATCATAATTCCTTTATAAGCCGTTAATTCTGACATATGACCTTCTAATAAAATTTTAGATGGTGTAATTTCTTCAAGCATAACTACTTGTTCATTTTTATGAACAGTATAAAGTAATTTAACTTCCCCGTGAATTTGGGTAAACATTTTATCACTTGGTAATTTTAATTCATAAGATTCGGTATTATTCTTTTTATTAACCGCAACCTTTTCGCCTAAAAAATTACCATTTCTTAAGGCTGGATAAAAATCGAAGTTTAACTTTTTAAAAGCTAACATATTATACTTCTTTAATGCTCTTTCTAATTTCTTAAATTCATTTTCATTAATGTAATCTAAAACGTATCCTTTCATTGCCATACCCCCTAATTACGCTATAATTATAGCATATATAAAAAGAAATGTCAAATCTTTGTCTACAATTCACAAAAAATTGGCATTTTCCCTTGTAATATTTGATATTTTGTTGTCTTCTATTTACTTTAATTTGATAATTGTTTCCCCTAAATTCCAGTTATTTAAAGCAAAATCCGCAACATATTTATTTTCTTTTAATATTTTATGGACTTCTTTAGTTAAAATATTGGTACTCTTACCATGAATAATAACTATTTCTTTATTACCCATCTTATAATTATCATTGATAAATTCCGTAACTATGGCATAAATTACTGCCACTTCTTCCCCATGTAGATCTAACGCAGGTGTTTTACTTGTTAGCATTATTATCTACCGCATTAGGAGTTTCTGGAGTTGCTTGAGTAGGTGCTTGTGCAGGTTCTTCTGTATTTAAAGTCGTATGTTCAGTTGGTGCTGGACTGGCATTATTCATAGCGGTAGTATTTGGTGTAGCATCAGGTGTATTATTCGGATTATTTTGAGCTCCAAATTTACTATCATAATAACTAGATACTTCCGTTAAAGTTGGAAAACTTTCTCTAGCAGTTAGTTTAGTGGTACTAAAAGATGCCGCAATAGTGGCAAAAGCAATCGATTTTTCTAGGCCAAAGTCTCTTGCCATACCATAGACATAACCACCGGCAAAAGCATCGCCTGCTCCGTTGGTATCCACTATACTAACTACTACTGGTGGCATAATCTTAATTTGCCCATTAATGGCATAGATACAACCTCTTTCCCCTAATGTAACAATAATCTCCGCATTACCATATTTTTGTTTTAATTTATTATAGACATTAACTAAAGTATTAGAATCATTATAATCTATTTTAATATTAGTTATAAATTCGGCAATTTCTTTATTAAAAATAACATTCTTAACAAATCTAGCTAGTTCATTAACCTCATTATTACTTGTACTTGCTACTAAGAAAGTTTTAGCTTTCGGATATTTATCTAAGGCTGCAACCGAAGCATTAAAATCATCACCATCAGTAACAATGACATCAGGTTCAAAATTACAAGAAAACTTCTTTAAAACGGCATTACTACTCATTTCAAATTTAGAATGATTTTTAGTTGTTTCATTTACGACTACTAAAGATTCACCCGTTGGTTTATCATAACTTGTTTCCATAAATTCTGTTTTAGTCCCAACAGTTTCATATTCTTTCTTAATTTTATCGGCAGCATCATCTGCTCCAAGCATACTAGCAATATAGGTTTCTACGCCCCATTTACTTAGTAAATAAGCAATATTACCGGCGTGTCCACTGCCTGTTTCAGTTTTATTATCGAGTTTTAATTTAACACCTTCCGTTATTGGAACATTAACCACACAAGTCTTTTCTAATAAAGATGTACCAATACATAATATTTTCACTTTATCCACCACTTTCTCTACTCTAACTCTAATTATACACTATATTTTGGAATTTTAAAAGAGTGAACGTAAGATATCCGTAACAATTTTCATACCACCTGATACGGCATTTTCTAAACTATTCGTTAAATTATCTCCTAAAGTAGACATATTACTACTATAATCAATTCGATCATTATTTAAAAAAGACTCAATATCTATTTCTTCCCCATTTTGCACCTTTTCTTCAAATTCTTTAATGCCTTCTTCCGTAACCACTACTTTATCTCGAATCTTACTTTCATAATAACCACTAGTGCTCGCTATAAAAAGGGCAATATAAACGATAAAAAGGAGACCTAATATTCTTAAAATCGGATTAGTTTTTTTCTTCTTCATTATTATCTTCCTTTATATATTCTACGAAGGCTTTGGCTAAAACTTGCAAGGTATTATTAACTTCACTAATACTATTATATTGGCCTCCGACTTCAATTAAAATGGCATTGGGACTAAAATCTTGATTGTAAACCCCATTTACTCCCGGACCACTTTTTTTAAGAATTCCCCGAACTAATTTTTTATCAAAAGTTTCTAATTTGGTTCGCAGTTTTTCGGCCATCGCATAATTTACGGCATAATTTTCATTTTCTTCCCCAATGACAAATAAAATTCGGGCATATTTTTCCCCATTTATTTCAGTTACGGTATTTTCATATTTACTAGAATCCCGATGGAGATCAATAAAATAAGTTAATGAGGGATGTTCTATAACAATACTTTCTAAAAACATTCGGGCGACTTTATAACTACTATTATATTTTAAATTTAAACTTTTTAACTTATCTGCAACATTTTGTTCTTCCACAATTACCCCAATACCTTCATCTTCCAAATATTCTTTTAGTATTTTACTTGCTAAAAGTACAGTTGTATCGATAGTATATGGGGCTAAATTACCATTTTGATATTGTTCTGTTTGATGGGAATTATAAATATAGACTAAAGGTTCACTTATTTCTTTATTTTCTTTCTCTTCATTGGGTTTAACTTCCACTTTATCTTTTGTATCTTCTTCTTTACTACTCGGTTTAGTATGTTCCAAATTAATATTTAAGGCATATTTAAGTAAAAAATCAATATCTTGAATATTATTTTTATAACTACCTAAACTATCATTAACTAAATAATCCACTAAAGTATCTTTCCCTATCTTATCTTCATCATATAAATACTTGATCGTTAAAGAAATACTTACTAAAAATAACACAACATAAATTATTCCATTATTAAATCTCTTTTTACTTTTAAACCGGCCCATTTATCTTCACCCATTTATATTATAAAAAATAAAACTTAAATAATATGTCTCTTTATGGGAGATAATTAACATTTTTAGGATTTTTGTAATTTTGCAAGAATTACTTGCATATAAGCATATTTTTTGGTAAAATGGATATGAATTTTTAAGGAGGGATTTTATGCCAAATATCAAAAGTTCTAAAAAAGCGGTTAAAGTAATTGCTAAAAAAACAGATGCCAACCATGAGTTAAAAGCACAAGTTAAAAATTTAATTAAAGCCTGTGAAAAAGAAATCAACGCTGGTAATTTAGAAAATGCTAATAAAGTATTTAAAGATTTACAAAAAAGTATTGATAAGGCTTTTCAAAAAGGTTTAATTAAAGAAAATAAAGTTAATCGTGAAAAGAATAGATTAAATACTAAAATCAAAAACATGAAGTAGTTTACTACTTTATTTTTTTTTGATAAAATATACCTAGTGATTATTATGAGACGATATATAATACCAATAATTTGTTATGTTTTAATTATCGCTATTTTATTAAATATTAATGAAATAACGGATTTTTTAGCGAAAACTATTTCCAATAATCAAGTTTTAACTATTGCAGAAGGTAATGAATATACGAAAGATTATGGCTTCTCTTATGTTAAAAATAGTGAAGATTATATTCCTTATACGGAATCTGATTTATTAGATATTATTTTTAGTGTAATTAATCAAGGTTGGAGTGAATTTACTTTCTACTGCCCTTCGGAATATGAAGAATGTCAAGAAGATATTACAAGAATTACCAAAGATGAATTAATTTTAACTCATATCAATAATTTTGTGCATCCTTATAATAGTTTCTATTCTTTAAAGACCTCAATTACCGAATCCGGAGAAATTACCATTAATGTTATCTATTTATATAAAGATGAAGAAAAAGAAATTATTAATGAATATGTCGATAATTTAATTAAAGAATTTTATAAAAAAGAAGATGATGATTATTCTAATTTAGAAAGAATTCATGATTATATTATTGAAAATACCAAATATGATGTTGAAAGAAATGATACTGGTAAAAGTGATTATGAATCATATAATGCCATGGGACCAGTTAAAGATGGTTATGCAACTTGTAATGGTTATGCTGATTTAATGGCCATTATCTTATCCAAACTTGGTTATGAAAATTATAAGATAGCCACAACTAAAGAAGAAATAAGTTATGAATCAAATGGACATGTATGGAATGCGGTTAAAGTTAAGACCCCAATGGATAATGGAACATTTAAAGAAGAATGGGTACATTTAGACTTAACTTGGGATGACCCAGTTAGTAGTGATGGTAAAGATTATATTCATCATAAATATTTCTTAGTTAATACTGAAGCATTAAAAAAGGCTGACCAAGGTAATGTTAATGTTGAAGAGCATAACTTTAATAAAGCTATCTATCAAGAATTTATGGTTACTGAATAAGTAATCATTTTTTTATTATCTAAATTTATGGTATTAAAAAAGAAAGAGGTTAATCTTTCTTAATCAACATATTTTGGAGTGAATGTTCTGTTTCCATCATATTCTTCTGTACTTAAAGGGAATTTATCTTCAAATAATTGTTGTTGACTTCTTTTTATATTGACTTGACAAGATGATGGAACATTATAGAATGTAGAATTGTTACCAGCATCATAGCCACCTTCTGTTGTTACATTATCAAATGTAAAACTGCTTAAATCTAAAGTTGTTAAATTACTACAGTCAGAAAACATACTACTCATATTCGTTACTTGTGATGTATCAAAAGTACTTAAATCTAAGGTGGTTCCTTTATATTCAGAAAACATATAACTCATATCCGTTACTTTAGAGGTATCAAATGTACTCAAATCTAAGGTATCTCCTTCATATCCATAAAACATAGAACTCATATCAGCTGCAGCAGAACCAAATACTTTTGGAAATATTATTGTTGGTTTAAAACTACCGCCCATAGCATCGCCTCTAGAAAACATATGACTCATATCGGTTACTTGGGTGGTATTAAATGTGCTTAAATCTAAATTTAATAAATTTATACTTCCTTGAAACATTTTACTCATATCAGTTGTTTCACTTGTATTTAATAGGTCTAATCTATTTATTGTTTTTAAATTATACATATTTCCAAAAAATTGTTTTAAATTAGTTGCATATATTTCAGATTTTGAACCTATATATAAATCTTCGGCATCCACATTACCAAGTGATTCTACGATGGCATAATTAAATTTTTCTACTCGATAATCTTTTTTTATAGACCAAGCTACTACACTGCCTTCTGGTGTTCCTGATTCTGTATCTGATAAATCAACAAAATCTATTGTTCCTATATTTTCTATACTTTCTCTTTCTGGTATATTATCTACAAAATATATATTTTCATATGGGCATTTACTTCCACCCATTCCTTTATCTGGAAATAAAACATCATTTATATTTTTCATATAAGCCTTATCTTCTTTTTCTTTTACACTACAACTTAAATTATTATTGGTTATTGTTATTTGTATATCTGTCCCCGCTAATACATTTTGAATTGCTTCTCTATTTACTATTTCTATATCGGCAGTAACATCTACACTTGTGAAACCAGTTATTGTGTAATTTACTGTGGCTTTATTTTCTCCACTTTCTTGTTTACTTACTAATTCAGCTAAATCAAAACTTTCTGGTTCTATACTTCCTTTATTACCATCATTTGATTTTGTTCCTAAATATAATGTTCCATCTCCTGTTTGTAATACATCTTTCATTGTTCCATCTATAGTTATAGTTAGTTCACTTGTACAACTTAAATATGCATCTTCTTCAGCATCTTCACTATCTGGTCTTTCTATACTAGCAGTTGATATAATATGATTTTTTCTTTCTTCTTCATAATTTTTCTCTTGGGTTTCTTTTTTCTCTGTTGCCCAATATGATGTTCCACCTTTACTATAGGCCATATCACTAGCTGATAAGTTAATATACAAATCACTTTTCTTAGTTAATAGTGGTGTTCCATACTTATTTAGTGTATCTGTTTGGGCATTAAAATCAGTACTTGTACTTCCTTCATTAGTATTTACTATTTGAAAGTAAGCAAATGTTCCTCCTATTACCACAAATAATAATGTTAAGGCCCCAATAAATGTTAATATTATCGTCTTTCTTTTGTTCTCTTCCATTCGAAAATCTTCCTCTCTACTTTATACATTTAGTATAAAGTACCCCCCCCGAAAATCAAGAAATTTTTTCAAGAACTTTATATTTTCTCAAATTTTATGTCAAAAAGTGTAAAAAAGAAAGAATTAATTTTCTTTCTACTTTTGATAATTTTCTAAATAATTTATGGCATCTTTTAAACTACCAACTTGCACTATTTCAATATCGAGATTTCTTTTTTTCTTAACATTCATGGCTTCTTGATAGTTTTCCTTTGGACAAAAGAAGATATCGGCTTTTTTCTTGGATGCCCCTAAAACTTTATATTTAACGCCACCAATTTCTTCAACTGTCCCATCACTATTAATGGAACCTGTTCCCACGATATTTAAGCCTTTAGTAATGTCTTCCTCTGTTAAAGCATTATAAATAGCTAAACTCATCATTAAACCACCACTACTACCAGATTCATTATTTTTCATTTTAACATTAACTGGTATTTCGGTTTCATATTCATATAAAGTTTTAAAAGCTACCCCTATTTTTAAAGAATTATCTTCATCTTCTTTATAAACTATGGCATATCTTTCATATTCTTTATCTTTATTTTTTACATATACTTTAACTTTTTGATTTTCTTTTAAAGTATTTACATAATTTTTAACATCATCTAAATTAGCTACAGGGGTATCATCTATTTTATATATTTCATCTCCAACTTTAACATTAGAATTAGCTTTATCACTTAAATAAATTACTTTATTTACTTCTTTAGTTATTTTAATATCATAATCAGATTCATTAAAGGCTGCGATAATGGCATTATCAATTCCTTCTTCTAAATAAATTTTACCTTCTTCTAAAACATCATCATAACTATCTTCATTAGTTACTTCATCTAAAGGGGTTAAATCCCAATCAGGTAAAATATAAGAAAGTAAAATAAAGGGTGCTGTTCCTTTAATTGCGGTAACATAACTCATTGATAGAGACCCTTCTTCTTTGTATTCTTTATCTATTTCAATCCGATCTTCTAAATTAATTGTTCCCCCACTTTTATAAATAATATAAGGAAATTCATAATAAAATAAAAATATTAAAACACTTAATACTATTAAAAATTTATAATTATTCTTGATAAAATCTTTAATTTTTTCATATATTTTAGTAAACATATTATCACCTATTTCATTATAGCACTTTGGAGTTTTTTTATGAATAAAGTTAAGAAAATTTTCACAATTATTTTAATATTTAGTAGCATTTATCTTTTATTTAGATATAATTATCTTTTAAATATATCAGTTACTAAGGCAGTTAATCTTTGGCTTAATAAAGTATTTCCAACTCTATTTATTATGTTTATTTTAAATGATATTATTATAAATAGTGGTATATTTAATAATATAGGTAAATATATTAATCCTTTATTTAATAAATTATTTAAAACAGATGGTAATGCTTCTTTAGCTTTTATTTTATCTCTTTTTAGTGGTACACCATCCGCCGCTTTTATTTTAAGGGAAATGATCCAAAATAACCAAATAAGTATTAATACGGCGAATAAATTAATTAGTTTTACTTATTTTTCTAATCCTTTATTTTTATATACTATTTTAAGACTTACTTTTAATAACTATATAACCATCAAAATAATTTTAATCCATTATTTAACTAATATATTAATTGGTCTTATATACAGAAATAAAGAAAATTCTCAAGAAATAAATACTACTTATAAAGATAGCAATAATAAAATATTAATTCTATTACCTAAGGCGATAAATAAAAGTTTTAATACTCTTTTAATGATTCTAGGAACGATTACTTTTTATATGATTATTACTAATTTTATTACTACTATAGGAAATTTTAATTATTTAACCCAAATTATTATTAAAGGCTTATTTGAAATAACGCAAGCTTTAAATGAACTAAATAATTTAAGTGTTTTAAGTATAATAAAAGAGCTTATCGCTCTTAGTATTATTTCTTTTGGGGGTTTATCTATTCATACCCAAGTTTTAAGTATCATAAGTGATACCAAAATAAGTTATAAAAATTTCTTTATGGGAAGATTATATCACACAATATTAAGCACAATTACCTATAGTTTTATCTATTGGCTCACTCGTTAAACCTTCACTAATTAAATTTCTAGTAAATCCTGCATAGGTAATTTCTAAATCATCAACGGCATTATTCTTATCTTTATTATTTCTTTCGTGATAAGGTTTATTATATAAATACATATTTATTTTGAAATAGAATTTATCAGAAGCATTATCTTTATAAAAGATAAAGTGTCCACAAGTATCGATTTCTGCTCCATTCATCTTCCAAGTTGTCTTTTCCCCACTATAATCGGTATATTCGACATAATAATCTTTATCTTCATTATCACCTTTACTATAAGTCTTTAAAGTTGTATCTTTCGTCCCATTTGGATAACGATACTTAAATTTCAAAGTTATTCCCGTATCATTTTCTTCTTCTCTAACACTTTCTAAAGTATACTTATTTAAATCATCCCCAACTTTATGCATTATTTCAATTCGATTAATTTGATTATTTTGAGCAAAATTATTATTATCTCTTTCATTACGAATATCCACTAGTAAACCAAAGATAAAGGTTAAAACAATACCAATTAAGACTAAAGTAACTAGTAATTCCATTAAAGACATTCCCTTATTATTTAATTTCATTATTTTAACCCCATTCTATCTAAAGTAAACTATACATTCTGTTGGTCCATCTGATTCAATCTCTAATTTACCATTTTTATATTCAACATTAGCATTATTAGGATTACATCCATAATAATAAATTTCATAACCAACTTTAGGAACTTTACCTACTTCCCATTTACCTGTTTCTCGATTCATAACATATACTTTTAATTGGAAATCTCTATTTCTTAAATCAAAATAGACATCACAAACATCATCATTACTACTTACAGTAACGTTATTAGAGGCATCAACAGTTATAGTACTACCATTTAAACATTTACTTTTTGCACTATTATAGGTATAACCAAAAGTAGGAACTTCCGCAACACTATCATAAGCTTCATTAAAACTTTCAATAAAGTAATTTATTTGAGCTCCACCAGTATTTTTATTAAAGTAAGCATAACAAGTTGTTTCAATATCACTTTCTATTTCAAATTTATCATTTGAATATGTTACTGTAGCTTCAGCACTATCACATTTATAACCAATATAACGATATCCAGTAGTTGGAGCACTAGCTACTCTTTGATATTTTTTCCCAATCGTATAACCATCTTCACCAGTATCTGCCTCTTGCATAAAGACAAGTTCTTGCAATTCGCCATTTCGGTTAAAATACACATCACATTCCGCTTTACCGGCCGTATCAATGTTAAATTTTCGATTATTATATGTTAAAGTAGCTCCATTAGTGCATTCATAAGTATTAAATTCATAAGTATCCCCGGGAATAGCATCGACTTTAGTATAATTTTTTTCATTAAAATATTTAGTACCTGCAATAGTTTCCTTATAAACATTGATAGTTACATCTCTAGAATAGGCATTAAAATAAGCATAACAATAATCTCTTTCTTTAGCATCAATAATTATTTCATCATTAATATACTGAATAGTTCCGCCATTACGACAATAACTAACTTCATCATTTAAAAGATAACCACCTTCTGGCATTTCTCTTACTAATTCATAATCATTAATCGTGGGATTTAAAACATAGATATTTAGATTTATATCAGCCATACTTATTTCCGAAAAACTATTTTTAATATCATATTTAATTTCCCCTAGCAAATATCTTACCCTTGAATAATTATTAAGTAAAAATATCATTAGTAGTAGAAAGATAATAAAAAAGGTATAAATTAAAGTTGTCGAAATAAAACCATTTTTTTTCATTTTACACACTCACCCAACTATAGTACTTATGACAATTAGTATTACCAGCATTACAAGTCGTATATTCCGCTACAAAGACATAAGTACAAGATAAATCAATATTTATGGTTTTTAAATAACCAAGCATTGATTCACTAACATTCATATATAAATTATTACAACTTTCATAGTTACTACAACTTCGATTATTAGCGCATTCTTGTGTACATTTTTTTAAATCATCAACTTTACTTTCTTTCATAACAATAATTTGATTTACTTCATAATCACTAAGTAATTTATTAACTAATGACCGGTCTTGTTCATGACCTTCAAATAAACCTTGATATTCTGCTCCAACCGTAACAAAGTCTTTATTTTCATTCGCCGTTAAATCTCTTATAACAGCGGTAAAATTCAAATTATTAAATAGTTCTTTTAAATACCAAGTACGATAAATATAACTAGCATCATCATAGTAAACCCGTGTTTTTTCTGTTTGCAAAATAGTTGTAAAAGATGAATATAAAAGTAGTAAGGAACTAGCTAAAATGACAACAGCAATAATTGATTCTACAAAGACAAAGCCATTCTTCTTCACTTTTACTCACTTCCCTATTATTAATTATAAACGATTATCTTTAAATTCGCAATTATAATTTCATAAGTTTTTACAAAAAGAAAAAGAATCTTCCGATTCTATTCTAATATACCTTTAATTCTTCTAACTCCAGCACTTGATGATTCTTCTTTAATTATTTTAAAATGACCTAAAACACCAGTATTTTGCACGTGTGGTCCCCCACAAATTTCTTTTGATAAATTACCAATGGTATAAACTTTAACAATCTCGCCGTATTTATTTTCAAATGTTCCGTGAGCTCCTTCAGCTTTCGCTTGTTCGTATGGAATTTCTTCAAAAGTGACTGGGGTATTTGTCTTAATCATTTCATTAACTCTGGTTTCAATTTTGGCTTTTTCTTCATCAGATAATTTATGATCTAAGTTAAAATCAAATCTGATTCTTTCACTTGTAATATTACAACCTTTTTGAATAATTTCTGGGCCATATATTTCTTGTAAAGTAGCAAGAAGTAAATGGGCAAGTGTATGATATTTGGTGGATTCTTCAGAGTTATCCGCAAGACCTCCTTTAAATGAACCCGCATCAATGGTTCTTGATTTTTCTTGATGCTCTTTAAATGCTGCGTTAAAACCAGCGATATCTACTTCTAAATTATTTTCGTGAGCAAGTTCCTCAGTCATTTCAATCGGAAAACCAAACGTATCAAATAATTTAAAAGCATCTTTCCCACTTAAAGTATTACCTTCTAAATGTTTAATCGTCTTATAAAATAATCTTTCCCCATCTTTTAAAGTATTATTAAATTTATGATATTCTTTTTCTAATTCTTTAAAAATGACTTCTTTGTTTCTTTCTAATTCTTCATAAACACTATGATATTTTTCAATATAGATACTCGCTAAATCATTTAAAACATAATCATTAATATTAATCTTTTTTAAATGTCTTATAGCTCTTCTTAAAAGTCTTCTTAAAACATAACCCGCCCCAATATTACTTGGTTTGACCTCGTGATCATCCGCTAAAATAAAAGTTGCAGTTCTTATATGGTCCATAATAATCCGAAAGCTTGTTAAATTATCTTGATATTTTAAATGAGATAATTCTTCTAATTTTTGTTTAATTTCCGCAAAAATTTCGGAATCATAAACACTCTCTAAATGATTTAAAACGGTAATTGTCCGCTCTAAGCCCATACCCGTATCGACATTTTGTTGCTTTAATTTTTCTAAAGTGCCATCTTCGTGACGATAATATTCCATAAAGACATCATTCCATATTTCTAAGTATTTGCCACAGTCACAAGCGGGATTACATTCTTCTGAACACTTCTCTTTACCGGTATCATAAAACATTTCGGTATCTGGTCCACAAGGGCCAATACCACTACCTAATATCCAAAAATTATTTTCTTTCGGTAAGAAAAAGATATGATCTTCACTTACTCCTAAACTTTTCCAAATTTCATAAGACTCATTATCTCTTGGAGCATCATCATCCCCTGCAAAAACGGTAAAATATAACTTATCTTTGGGAATACCTAGATATTCTTTACTCGTTAAAAATTCATAACTATAACTTATGGCTTCTTTTTTAAAATAATCTCCTAAAGACCAATTACCTAACATTTCAAAGAAAGTTAAGTGGGAAGCATCACCAACGGAATCAATATCACTAGTTCGAATACATTTTTGCACATCCGTGAGTCTTTTCCCATATGGATGCGCTTCACCAAGAAGATAAGGCACTAAGGGATGCATTCCCGCAGTCGTAAATAAAACTGTTGGGTCATTTTCGGGAACAATTGAAGCCGAAGATATTATATGATGGTGCTTACTTTCAAAGAATTTTAAATATTTACTTCTTAATTCTTCACTACTTATTTGCATTATTCTAATCCTTCTAAAAATTTAAAGACTTTATCTTTTAATGATTCTTTAGTATCATTTGCTAAAATATAATCAAATTCATTATAACCTTCTAAAGCGGTTTCTGTTGGATGGGATTGTTCTTCAATAGTTAATTTACTTTGACTAAATTGGTTTTCCACATAAATGGCGTAAACATCCTTATCATAATTAATTTTAATATCTTCAATTTCTTCTGGGAATCTTACTCCCCCAATAACTAAGACATCTGTTAATGTTTCATAGACTCTAATGTCATTTAGCATATTTTTAACAAAGAATTTACTATCGACAGTTCTAATTTTATCTCCTAATTCTTGTAAATACTTTCTTGGTTTCGTATTTTCATTACCATCCCAATCACTTAATTCTTGCGCAAAATTCTTTAAATACTTACTATATTCCGTAATAACACAATTTTCTAATTTGTAAATATAGTATTCCTTAATTAATTTTTCTGCTTCTCCTTTACCACTACCTGCTTTTCCTGCAACTAAAAATATTTTCATTTTCTCACCTTTCCTCACTTTAAAATAAAAAGGGTGAACCACCAAGGAGTCATTTTGACGGTACCATCCTTTATTTTACTTAAAATTTTAACGATTCTCACCGATTAATCTCCAAAAGTAGCCATATTTAAAATCTTTTATTAGTTTGCACCTACCACTAACTCTCTTTAAAAACATTCTAAATACATCTTTCTTCAACGATTACTCTATAAATATATCACAAATTATAACTTTTTAAAATACTTTTCGATTATCAAACCATTTTTCTTGGGCAAATTCTAGTAAAACTCTTAAGATAGTCAAAGTTGGTGTCGCTAAAATCATACCGATAATACCAAAGAAATGACCAAATACTAAAAGGGCAATAATAATAATAACTGGGTGTATACTACTTGCTCTACTCATAACTACTGGTTGTAAAATATAATTTTCAATAATTTGCACTAAAACACAAATAATTAATGTCCCAATACCGATTAAAGGACTTTGAGTTAAACCAACTATAACTGCCACTGCCCCACCAATGTATGGTCCAATAAAAGGAATTAAATCAGTAATACCACAAAGAAGACCAAATAACACTGGGGCATTTAAACCAACTAAAGCAAAACCAACGGAATCACAAACAAGAACCATTAAGGCAACGACAAATGTACCATTAACACATCTTCTGGTCGCAATACTCATTTTGGTAGCAAGTTCGTGCATATCACTTTGGACTTTTTTAGGCATTAATTTTTTAAAATGAATAGCAATATTATCATAATCAATTAATAAATAAAGACCAATAATTAAGCCCATACCAAAGGTACCAATTCCACTAAATAAAGAAATAATCATATTAATAATATTATTTGGCAAATCTTTAGCCAGTTCGGCACCACCAGTCGTAATACTTTCTAATAATTTATTTTGAAAATCACTTAAATTAATCCCGTTTTCCGAAAAATTATTAAATATATCGGTAATACTAGTCGTAATCTTTTCAATAAAACCGGGAAGCAAACCCACTAGTTCATTAACTTCATTATAAACAGTTGGAATAAAAATATAAAGAATAATGCCAAAAATTAAAACAAATCCCGCAAAAACGATAAAAGCACTCCAAGTATTATTTTTCACTTTTTTATTTAACTTAAGAACTAAAGGTCTTAAAAGCCAAGCGAGAACAAAACCAATAAAGAAGGGACTAATAACTCCTAAAAAATCTAAAACAATATTTAAAATATTTAATTTTTGGACCGCTATAATAATGGCTAAAAC